>JAFZFM010000008.1 GCA_017555865.1 Bacteroidaceae bacterium | reverse complement strand
TCTTGGTAAGGCAAGCGAAGTTACAGCTGCTATTGCCAAGGGTGTAGAGGCCGCTAAGAAGAACCTTGTTCGCGTACCTGTTCTTAAGGGAACTGTTCCTCACGAGCAGTCAGCTCGCTTCGGTGGTGCTGAGGTTTTCATCAAACCTGCGTCACACGGTACTGGAGTAGTGGCAGGTGGCGCCATGCGTGCCGTGCTTGAGAGTGTAGGTATTACTGACGTTCTTGCTAAGTCTAAGGGTTCTTCTAACCCTCACAACTTGGTAAAGGCAACAATCGCTGCATTGAGCGAGATGCGTGATGCACGTATGGTTGCACAGAACAGAGGTGTAAGTATGAGTAAAGTATTTAACGGATAAGGAGGTTTAAAATGGCTACAATAAAGATTAAACAGGTTAAAAGTCGTATTGGTGCTCCTAAGACTCAGAAGTTGACACTTGATGCTCTTGGTCTTACCAAGATGAACAAGGTTGTTGAGCGTCCCGATAATGCCTCTATTCGTGGTATGGTTAAGAAAGTTCAGCATTTGGTTGCCATTGTTGAAGAGTAATTAATTTAAATTAAGAATTTGACTATGAAATTAAATAATCTTAAGCCAGCCGAGGGCGCAGTAAAGGCTCGCAAAAGAATTGGACGTGGTACTGGATCGGGTAGAGGTGGTACTTCTACACGTGGTCACAAGGGTGCCAAGTCTCGTTCTGGCTACAGCAAGAAGATTGGTTTCGAGGGCGGTCAGATGCCTTTGCAGCGTCGTGTACCTAAGTACGGTTTCAAGAATATCAACCGTGTAGAGTACAAGGCTATCAACCTTTCAACACTTCAGGCTCTTGCTGAAAACAAATCTTTGGAGGTTATCAATGTACAGACATTGATTGCTGCAGGTTTTGTTTCTTCTTCACAGCTCGTGAAGGTTCTCGCTAATGGTACTTTGACAGCTAAACTTACTGTAGAGGCTCACGCTTTCTCACAGAAGGCTGTAGAAGCTATCGAGGCAGTAGGTGGAACAGTAGTAAAGCTTTAAAAAATGGCAAATAAACTATCAAACCTTAAATTTGTCCAGACTATCAAAAATATCTGGAAAGTCGAAGACTTGAGAGTGCGTATAGGTATCACTCTCTTGTTCGTCGCAATCTACCGTTTTGGTTCATTCGTGGTGCTCCCCGGTGTCGATACAGCACAGTTGGGTGGTCTCACCAACCAGACAAAGGATGGTTTGATGTCTCTGCTTGATATGTTCTCGGGTGGTGCATTCTCAAATGCATCCATTTTTGCACTGGGAATTATGCCTTACATCTCGGCATCGATTGTAGTTCAGTTGCTTGCCATCGTTGTACCTTCTTTCCAGAAGATGCAGCGTGAGGGTGAGAGCGGTCGCCGTAAGATCAACCAGTATACACGTTATCTTACAATCGCTATCCTTGTTCCTCAGGGTATTGCCTATTTGGCAAACCTCAAAGCTATGGCAGGCCCTGCAATTGCAGTTCAGTCGGGATGGGCATTTATGACCACATCAACAATTATCCTTGCTGCTGGTAGCATGTTCATCCTTTGGTTGGGTGAGCGTATTACCGACAAGGGCTTGGGTAACGGTGTTTCTTTGATCATCATGATTGGTATCATAGCCCGTTTCCCCCAGGCTATTGCACAGGAGCTTATACCTCTTCTCTCTACCGAGGGTGCAGCAAGTGGTGGTCTCATAAAATTCCTTGTTGAGATTGTTGTTCTTCTATTGGTAATTTGTGCAGGTGTTGCTCTGCTCCGTGGTACTCGTAAGATTCCCGTGCAGTATGCAAAACAGGCTACAGGTGGTGCAATGGTATCGGGTGCCCGTCAGTATCTTCCCTTGAAGGTAAATGCGGCAAACGTAATGCCTATCATCTTTGCACAGGCGATCATGTTCATCCCAATGGCTATTATGGGCTTTGGTTCTGGTGAGGATTCGTCTTGGTTTGCAATTCAGATGAATAACCCAACAAGTTGGTTGTACAACTTGATATTCGCACTTCTTATCATATTGTTTACATACTTCTACACAGCCATTACCATTAATCCAATGCAGATGGCAGAAGATATGAAGCGCAACAATGGTTTTATCCCAGGTGTAAAACCAGGTAAACCCACAGCAGAATATATTGATACGATTATGTCACGCATAACTCTTCCCGGATCATTGTTCCTTGCTGCAATTGCAGTACTTCCTGCGTTTGCAAGATTCTTTGGTATCCAGCAGGAGTTCGCAGGTTTCTTCGGTGGAACATCACTTTTGATTCTTGTAGGTGTTATCCTTGACACTCTGCAGCAAATCGAGAGCCACCTTATGATGAGACACTACGACGGTCTGTTGAGTTCGGGACGTATTAAAGGGCGTGTTGGTTAATTGTTAGGCTAAGAAATGATTTTTCTTAAGACATCTGATGAAATAGAACTACTTCGGCAGGCAAATCTGCTGGTTGGCAAGACGCTTGCCGAAGTAGCTAAGATAATAGAACCCGGAGTTACTACAAAGCAACTCGATAAGGTTGCCGAGGAGTTTATCCGCGACAACGGTGCAATACCGACATTCAAGGGCTATCCCAATTATGACGGTACACCGTTCCCCGGTTCTATATGTGCGTCGGTTAATGACGTGGTTGTACACGGTATACCTAATGATGTTCCTTTAAAAGAGGGCGATATTATATCGGTCGATTGTGGAACAAAGTTAAATGGCTTTTGCGGTGATTCTTGCTACACATTCTGTGTTGGCGAGGTTGATGAAGAGACAAAAAAACTTCTTCAAGTTACCAAAGAGTCGCTCTACAAGGGTATTGAACAGGCAGTTCATGGCAAGCGTCTTGGTGATGTGGGTTGTGCAATACAGACACATTGCGAACAGAATGGTTTTGGCGTTGTGCGTGAATTTGTAGGTCACGGTATTGGTCGTGAGATGCATGAGTCGCCCGAGGTTCCTAATTATGGTCGCAAGGGTAACGGCTTGCAGCTTCGTCAGGGAATGTGCATTGCCATAGAACCCATGATAACTCTTGGCAAACGTCAGATTTTCATGGAGCGCGATGGATGGACAGTCAGAACACGTGACAGAAAGAATGCCGCCCATTTTGAGCATACCATAGCAGTAGGTCGAAACGGCGCTGATATATTATCATCGTTCGAGTTTGTTGAGGAAGTCTTAAGAAATAAAGGATATTAATATGGCTAAACAGAGCGCTATTGAACAAGACGGTACAATTGTAGAGGCATTGTCTAATGCGATGTTCCGAGTAGAATTGCAGAATGGTCACGAAGTGATTGCGCATATCTCTGGTAAGATGAGAATGCACTACATTAAAATTCTACCTGGTGACAAAGTAAGAATAGAGATGTCACCCTATGATTTGACCAAAGGAAGAATCGTATTCCGATATAAATAAAAAACAATATAATATGAAAGTTAAAGCATCTATTAAGAAACGCACCCCAGATTGCAAAATCGTTCGCAGAAATGGTCGTTTGTATTTGATCAACAAGAAGAATCCCAAGTTCAAACTGCGTCAGGGGTATTTAAGTAGTAATTAAAAATATATTCGTTATATGGCTATAAGAATAGTTGGTGTAGACATTCCTCAGAACAAAAGAGGAGAGATTGCGTTGACATACATC
>JAFZFM010000145.1 GCA_017555865.1 Bacteroidaceae bacterium | reverse complement strand
TTACTTGACGGTTCGTTTTTCGTTCCTTACTTATACTTTATTATCAAATGATTTCTTTGAATCACTCGACACGTTGTACTGCTTGTCTGTATGGAATGTTTTCAAGGATCATCGCGCTTATCGGCGTTGCAACCGTGTTGCTTTCCGAAAGCGTTGACAAAGGTATAGCAAATTTTTAAACCACCAAAACATTTCGACTATTTTTTTCATACAATTTTTCACTTTTTTTGAGCCACTATTGATTTTCAACGAGTTACAAAATCACTATTTTTTTGTTTTTTTTGAATAAAATTGGATTTTACCACAAAGTTGAATTTAAATGCCATAAAAAAAGTTTCTGAATTGTGCTGTTTTTTTCCTTTATTTAGTAGTTTTTTTGTAATTGGCGGAAAGGGGAAAGAGCAAAGATTACAGATTACAGAGTACAGAGTACAGAGCAAAGAGTAAAGAGCAAAGAGCAAAGAGTCAAAGCTGCGAGTAAGCGAGAGCAGAGGAAAATTTCATTTTTACTATGCCGAGCGTGAGCAGGTTCAAGCACACGCAGTGTGATTAAAGGGAAAGGAGAAAGAAGAAAGGAGAAAGGAGAAAGAAGCAAAGAGATAAATTAGATCCTTCGCGTTGCTCAGGATGACAGCATTATGATTTTATGTCATTTTTCGGGCAAGCCCTCAACAACACGTCTGAACGGAGTGAACCGAAGGTCGACGCCCGAAGGGGCTAAAGTCAATGAATCTATAAAGAGTACAGAGGAACAATCGGCACGGGGTGTATGGTAGAAAAAAGTCCAAACAGAGTAAAATCTATTTGGACAGGAGTGCTTCGAGCTTGCGGGCGTCGAGATTCTGGAGTATCTTGCCGTTTACTGCGGCCGAGATTGAGCCTGTTTCCTCGGAAACCACAATTGCAATGGCGTCGGTAACCTCGGATATTCCCATTGCCGAACGGTGGCGAAGACCAAGTTTGCGAGGTATATTAAGATTGTGCGAAACGGGAAGAATACACTGCGCAGCAACTATGCGCCCATCCTTTACGACCATTGCGCCATCGTGCAAGGGTGCGTTCTTGAAAAAGACTGCCTCAATGAGTCGCTGGCTTACATCGGCATTCAACACCTCACCCGTACTTATTATATCTTCAAGAGAGTCGCCGCGCTGCACAACAATGAGCGCCCCCACCTTTTGCTGTGCCATATTGTTACACGCAAGCACTATGGGCATTACAACCGAGTCGCCCACCGGATCCTTGTCGCGCGAAAAGAATTTGGTAAGGAAACGGAACTGTCCACGCGAGCCGAGTGAACGGAGAAAGTTACGTATCTCGTCGTGGAAAATGATTACAAGAGCAAGTGTTCCCACATTCATAAGCTGGTCGAATATTGAGCCAAGCAGACGCATTTGCAACAGTTTTGACACAAATACCCACGAGAATATAAACAGAAGGATACCGACGAACACATTCTGTGACCCAGACTCTTTCATCAGTTTATAAAAATAGTAGAGCAGCAATGCAACAAGCACCACATCCACTATATCCATTATTGTAATGTTGAAAAACATATTCTACTATTATATATATTATATAGGTATATCTAAAATTCATTCAAGAAACGAAGTTCCCAAAGCCTTTGCTATGCTGATTGCCTGAACTGCCTCGGGCACGTCGTGTACCCTCAATATTGAGGCCCCTTTGGATAACGCGACCATATTGAGTGCCATTGTTCCCGGCAGAGCTTCGGCTGCAGTAATGCCAAGCAACTTTGTTATCATAGACTTGCGCGATATTCCAACAAGCAATGGAGCATCGAGCAGAGAGAACTCCTGCAGTTCGGACATAATCTCATAGTTCTGCTCCATGGTTTTACCAAATCCAAAACCGGGGTCTACAATGACATCGGCAACACCGGCACTACGCAGTTCCCACATTTTTTGCGAAAGTTGCTTGAGCATTGCAGGAACGGCGGGCTCGTCCTGAGACAGTTTTACCGAATGGGTGAGAATGTATGGTACACGAAGCTCGGCAACGGCTGCAAACATATCCTTATCCCAATCGTAACCCGAGACATCGTTTATTATTGCCACATTGTAATCGCCTACGCAACGGCGTGCCACATCGGCACGAAACGTATCGACCGACAACACTGCATTGGGAAACTCTTTGCCAATCAGGGCGAGTGCCGACTGCAGACGTTCGAGTTCAACCTGTTTCGACACAAGTTCGCCACCAGGGCGTGTAGAACATGCTCCAATATCAAGTATAGATGCACCGGCACTCAGCATTGCCCTTGCACGTTCAACAATTGCGCGTTCTCCATCGAGACGCGAAGCTGCATAAAACGAATCGGGGGTAACATTAAGGATACCCATAACAACCGGTGAGCCCAGTTGCAGCAAAGAGCCGTTTACATTTATAGAATATTCCATTGGCAAATTCTTATATCACTAAAACTACACTGCAAGAGATTGCCTTGAACCATACAACAAGCATACAGTGAGTTTACATGTTCAAAGTTACAAATAAAATACAATAATAGCCCCGAATTTGCTTATAAAAAGTTAATGCATTGATTATAGAGTTCCAAAACCCTGCTGGCGAGCATACAAATTTGCATATTTTTTAATAACTTTGCAGAAAATGGCACAGATATGCCATGCAAAACCAACAAACAACCGATACTAAAATGCCAATAAGAACATTCGCCATTGCCGGGCACTACTTTTCAATAGAGACAAAAGGGGACAATCTTCTTGATTTGCTCCCAAACCTGACACCTTTTGTTGTTGACGAAGCAAAAGAAGAGAAACTCTTTTCCGCAACAGTGGACAACGATTTGATTCCAACATGGATTGGCACAAAAATTGGTCATTTTCCATGCCCATCGGCAACATTTGATGTCTACCGTCAGGACAACGGTGCATACCGCATTCTTGTATCGGACGAGCATGACATTCCATGCGCATTCATTGTAAGCGACAGCGAGAACAGAAATTTCACCATTGCCACACGCGGTAATGCAAGCCAGGTGATGTTTGGACTCAACAACTCACTGATGGTCATATACACATTATGTTCGGCACCTTACAGAACACTGCTCATGCACTCGGCTGTTGTTGAGAAGGGCGGCAAGGGATATATGTTCCTTGGTGCCAGCGGACAGGGAAAAAGCACCCACAGCAACATGTGGGTTGAACATATTGAGGGGAGCACACTCATCAACGACGATAACCCGATAGTGCGCATAGACAACGATGGCACACCTATAGTATATGGTTCTCCATGGAGCGGCAAGCGCCCGATATACAAGAACGTACACTACCCCATTGGCGGAATGGCAGCCATTGAGCAGGCCAAAGAGAACAGAATGCACAAGGAGGCTGTTCCTGTAGCTTTTGGCATTATGTTGTCGTCGTGCAGTACACTGAAGTTCGACAAGCAGATACACATGAATGTGTGCAAGACAATATCGGACACTCTTGAACGAGTTCCCGTACATACCCTGTTCTGTCGTCCCGACAAGGAGGCTGCCGAAGTATCGAGCAAAACATTCGGGGCATGAGCGTTGACAAAAAGGAGATAAAGGTAAGCAACCACCTGTTCATGCACGAGATTTCGCGCATGTTCAAGGAAAAAGGGAAGCAGAGCGTTACATTTGTGGTGCGCGGTTACAGCATGCGTCCGTTTGTGGAGCATGAGCGCGACAAAGTGGTGCTGACTCCGCCACGCACACCCAAGATTGGAGATGTGGTACTTGCCGAGGTTGCCGAAAAAACATATGCCCTGCACAGGGTTATTAAAATAGAGGGCGACATTTACACCATGCAGGGAGATGGGAACCCCACCGGCATGATAGAGACTTTTACCGAGGAGAAGATTGTTGGTGTTGCCGAGGCGTTCATTAGAAAAGGGAAACTGGTACCGCTCACAAGCCGCAAATGGCGTGTATACTCTACTCTATGGAGATGGCTTAAACCCTTGAGACGAATTCTGCTGGCCATATACCGAAGAGTGAGGCGATAAACAGAGTAAAGAGCAAAGAGCAAAGAGTACAGATTACAGAGTACAAATTACAGATTACAGTTATGAAAGAGATCCTTCGCGTTGCTCAGGATGACAGGAATCGCGGAAGAGATTAAAGTTAAAATCATAAGGTTGTCATTTTTCGGGCAACCCATCAACAATACGTCTGAACAGAGTGAACCGAAGGTCGACGCCCGAAGGGGCTAAAGTCAATGAATCTATAAAGAGTACAGAGTACAAAGTAAAGAGTAAAGAGCAAAGAGTATTTTAAAAAAACAAGGACATGAAGGTTAAAGAAGGATTTGAAATGCAGAATGTTTGTGGGGAGTATATTATTGTCCCTGCTGGTGTTGAGAATGTAGACTACAGCAAGATTATAAGTCTGAACCCTACTGCTGCTTATCTTTGGGAGAATGTAGCAAAGATGGAGGAGTTTACTGTTGAGCAGATGGCAGAGTTGCTGCTGAGCGAGTATGAGGTTGAGAAGGAGATTGCTCTTGAGGATAGCAAGTTGATTGCAGAGTGCTGGGCCGAGATGGGATTGGTTGAGTAAGAGTTGTATTTCATATAAAAAAGAGAGTCGCGTGGGTTAAACCAC
>JAFZFM010000144.1 GCA_017555865.1 Bacteroidaceae bacterium | reverse complement strand
TTGCCCTCGCCATATATGCGCCACAATTCAAGATTGTATGGCTCGTATATTTTCATGTAGTGCTCGAATGAGTCGAAATAGCGTTCATAGTGCAATAGGTCATATGTCTCCATGAACGACTCGCGCGAGGCAGCCGAAAAATCGTATATAGTATCGTCGAGGTCTATGAACAGGTTCTTGTATCTCTGCATTTTAATCCAATTGTATTTTTTCGGCTTATCTCACCTGTATTACCAGATAGCGTGTTACGCTCCAGAATTCGCGTGGTGACAATATTTTAAGGATGTCGTTGCCATCCTTGTCTTCAATGAACTTGTAGCTGCCTTTGGGGTGTGTTGACAAAAGTTTGGCTCTGCGTGCCATGGTGTTTATCTCGAAAAGCTTGTCAATGCTGCTGTGTGTGAAGTAATCTCTGTTCATGTCGGGGTCCTTCATTATGTCGCCGCCCGAGAGTATCTTCTCATTCTTGAGCTCACGTTTTGTACCAATTACATACCACACGCTGTTCATTTCGCGTTCTTTTTCAATAAGGCGCAACTCCTGCTCGGTGTTTTCGTTTGTAAGGTTTGTTATTATGGTATCGAGCTTTGCAATGTGTATGTTCTGCTCTTCCAACTGTCTGTGCAGTTGTGCAATCTCCGCGTTTTTCTCTTTTAGTGTCTTTTCGAGCCTTGCAACAATTGCCTTCAGTTCTTTTGACGCGTTGCTGTCGGCAAGCATTTTCTTTAGACGGGCAATTTCGCTGTTGTTCTTGTTTATAAGTTCAGTGATGTATGTCACATCGTCCTGCAGACTCTTTTTTCTGTTATATTCGCTCTCTGTGTCCGACACTTTTATGCGTCCTTGCAGTTCGTCTATTTTCTGGAATCCCTCTTCTACAATTCTAATACATTCGAGTGCCTCTTCAAGCGAAGCTTCGTGGTTTGCAATTACGGCTTTCAGTGAATCGTTGCTCTCCTTTAGCGCGTTGTTGACGTTTGCATTTCCTCCACATGCAGCCAAAGTAGCTGTGGCTATAAGATAAATGAACAGTTTTTTCATAATGTCTGATTTTTTTTTGTATGTTAAAATGAAAAACGGGTGTATCTACAGAATTTCTCTTCCCCGATACACCGCTTTCCCCATTTTAGCTGTAAAGCTAATTTATATCTGCGACACTGTCAACTTTTTTATGATAAATTAGCTTAATTACTCCTGTTTTTGCTCTTTGCCAGCCTGTTCGCTCATTGCTGCGTAATAGCATTCGCGACATAGTGGCTCATATTCGGCCTTCTCACCAAGCAATACCTGCTTGTCGCCGCTTACCAAACGGTGCGAAACGTATGCAAGATTACCGCATTTCACGCATATTGCATGAACTTTTGTAACCTCGTCGGCTACAGCCATCAGTGCCGGCATGGGGCCGAATGGCTGGCATTTGAAGTCCATGTCGAGGCCGGCAACAATCACTCGTGTGCCACGACGTGCAAGTTCATTGCATACTTCTGCCAATTCGTTGTCAAAGAACTGTGCCTCGTCAATGCCCACAACATCAACGTCGGTAGCAAGCAAAAGTATGCTTGTTGAAGACTCGATTGGGGTTGAAACAATGTGATTGCTGTCGTGTGATACTACATCGACATCGGAATAACGTGTGTCGAGCGACGGTTTGAAAATCTCAACTTTCTGGCGTGCAAACTTGGCTCTCTTCAGTCGGCGTATAAGTTCTTCGGTCTTTCCCGAGAACATGGAGCCGCATATTACCTCAATGCGTCCGCGACGTGTCATTTCCATCTGGTTGAATTCTGAAAATCTATTCATGGTTTATCTGTTTTTTGTTTTTTCGTTGAGTTGCTGCTTAAAGCTTTTGCAAAATTAATTAAATACTCAATATTTGCACAGTTAAATTGCCACAAGTTATTAACATATTATAAGCAAAAAAAGCCTCCCTTTCGGGTGATTGTTTGTATAAATGTATTTATTTTGCACAAATAAACCTTTATTGACTTGTTTTTATGGGAATGTTGTATGTAATACCTACACCGGTGGGTAATCTTGAAGATATAACCTTGCGTGCGGTTCGTCTGTTGCGCGAGGCCGATTTTATCCTTGCCGAGGATACACGCACATCGGCAAAACTTATGAAGCATCTCGATATTCAGGTGCCAATGTATTCACATCATAAATTCAATGAGCACAAAACGGTAGGGTCGTTGGTTGAACGTATCAAGGATTGCCAGCACCATGTAGCTCTTATATCCGATGCCGGTACTCCCGGAATATCAGATCCTGGTTTCCTGTTGGTGCGCGAGTCGGTGAGAAATGGAGTAGAGGTGCAGTGTCTGCCCGGTGCAACAGCATTTGTTCCGGCGCTGGTATCTTCGGCCTTGCCTGCTGAGAAATTTGTATTTGAGGGTTTTCTGCCACAAAAGAAAGGGCGACAGACACGCCTGAACTTTTTGAAACAGGAGACAAGAACCATGATTTTCTACGAATCTCCTTATCGTGTGCTTAAGACCCTTACTCAGTTTGCCGAATTTTTTGGAGCAGACCGCCAGGCTGCTGCAGTGCGCGAGATCTCAAAAATTCATGAGGAGTGTGTCCGTGGTACGCTTGAGTCGCTTATAGAGCATTTTACCAAGAACGAACCACGCGGAGAATTTGTTATACTTGTGGGCGGAACGGAGCAACAGCGTTGTGCAACCGATGATAAAGAAAATGATTGACGGGTATACTTTGAAAATATATTGATGAATGAAGCAGAGTGAGGTTACATTAGGACGCTTTTTGCGTATAGTGCTTGTGCTAATGACTATCGCTATCTCTTATCTTGTACTCGATAGTCTCAGCAGTGTACTTCTGCCATTTGCAATTGCATGGCTGTTGGCGTATTTCATACATCCGCTGGTGAATTTTGTGCAGTACAGAATGCGTCTCAAATACCGGGCGCTCTCTATTGTTGTAGCCTTGCTCATCATAGTATTTGCCTTGTGGGGTATTGGAATGCTCATTGTGCCATCTATGTACAATGAACTCTACTCGTTGAAACACCTGACTGTCTCGTTTCTTGGCGAAAACATAAAGAACAGCTCCATTCCTGCCCCGGTGGTAGAATTCTTCAGGGAATTTTCCAATAGCCAAGGGCTTGGAGAATTCCTTCAACAAGCCGGTGACAGCAGTATAATGTCTGTTTGTCTTGAGCGTCTGCAGGTGCTGCTGTTGGGTACATTGAATATAGTAGGACAGGTCTTGACCATGTGTATCATGTTTCTGTATCTGTTTTTTATACTTCTTGACTTTGAACGGCTTACCAAGGGATGGAAGCCCTATGTTCCGCACAAATGGCGTGGTGTGGTTGCCAAGTTATGGGGCGATCTGGTGCGTGGAATGAACCAGTATTTCCGTGGTCAGGCGCTTGTAGCCTTGTGCGTAGGCGTGCTTTTTTCAATAGGTTTTGTGATTATAGATTTTCCGGTAGCCATAGGCTTTGGACTATTCATTGGCTTGCTGAACTTTATACCATATCTGCAGTTGGTGTCGCTTGTGCCCATGGTCTTGCTTTCGGTGCTTAAGGCTGCCAATACCGATGGCGATTTCTGGTTGATACTTCTCTCGGCCTCGGCTGTACTTGTTGTAGTGCAGGTTATACAGGATCTGTTCCTTGTACCTTATATAATGGGCAAAAGGATGAATCTTCACCCGGCTGTGATATTGCTGTCGCTTTCCATCTGGGGAAAATTGCTCGGTGTGCTTGGAATGATTGTGGCGTTGCCGCTTACAACTCTTATTCTGGCATATCTAAGACGCTATCACGAGATTGCCGAAAAATTCAATTATACCGAGGGGCGTATAATAAAGGAGGCAATCGATAGCACAGATATTACTAAAGAGAAAGATAAAAATGTGAAATGAGTATTTTTCTATGTAAAATCTGTCAATATTGACGGAAAAAATACCGGTTATGGTAAAAAAACGCCTAAAAAGTTTGCAGATATAAAAAAAAGCTCTACCTTTGCACTCGCTTAACGGCACGTAGGTAGACTCGCTAGCTCAGCAGGTAGAGCACATCCCTTTTAAGGATGGGGTCTTGGGTTCGAGCCCCAAGCGAGTCACAGAGTGAGTCCAGGCGAATCACTAAAATCGATAGGGGAAAGTTCAAAAGACTTTTCCCTGTTTTGCTTAAAATAAGCGTTATACAGGGAATATCAATCATTTATGGTTTTTTTCGCTACGCGGGGTCAACGCAACTCGCCCTCGGGGGTCAAACGCACGCGGCTTTTCCAGGAATTGTCTTCGTATATTATATCAATCAATTCTGTTGCAATTGAGGTGTCGCATATTCTCATTACATTACTATCTTCGGCATTATACCCAAGTAAATTAATGTTCCCATACCAAACTATAGACTTGTCTATTATAGCACATTGTATAGATAGGTCATTCCTATAAATGACATCAATCCCAGCATCTGCCAAATCTTTCTCATTATATCCTTGTTCTTTGATATGCACGGCAATTTCGATTCCATTGTGCAGCAAATCTCGAAGTTGTGATATTAGACGAGGTGGATACTTATACTTTATTCTTTGACAAGAAATTACAAGACTTTGCTTTATACCAATAAGGTCTTGATGGAATGCAGTCTTATAGGTGTTGCTGTCAAATATCAGTTCTTTCTTTAAAAGGTCAGTCCTTCCACTTGTAGATATCGTACCATAACCAACAGAAGCGTATCCTTTTAAACGTTTACGGTACATTGTTTAACAAAGTGGAACTCTTATGTCCACATAATCGTAAATACGTACTTCTTTTTTACCTTCAAAATTTCTATGCAGTCTGCCTGCA
>JAFZFM010000143.1 GCA_017555865.1 Bacteroidaceae bacterium | reverse complement strand
CCACATTCACAGCCGACACATACGCCTGTATAAAAGGGCGTGGCATACACTCCTTATTGCAGAAGATACGCAAGGATTTGCGAGAAGACCCGGCAGGAACCCGGTACTGCCTTAAACTTGATGTTCGCAAGTTCTATCCGTCTATTGACCACGACACGCTGAAAATGGTTGTCAGGAAGAAAATAAAAGACCCTGATGTCCTTTGGCTGCTCGATGACATAATAGACAGCGCAGAGGGTGTACCTATCGGCAATTATATTTCCCAATTTTTCGCAAACCTGTACTTATCAGAACTTGACCATCAAATCAAGGAATTTATCGGTCTCCGGTATTATTACCGTTATGCCGATGATATTGTGGTTTTATCGGATAGTAAACAGTATTTAAGCGGTGTTTTAGTATTCATAAATGATTACCTGAACAACGAAAGATTACTGGATATTAAACGAAATTACCAGATATTCCCGGTTGATGTTCGAGGCATTGACTTTGTCGGTTATGTAATATACCACACTCACTGCCTTGCCCGCAAACGCAATAAAAAAGGTTTATGCCGGGAGGTTGCAAAGCTGCGGAAAAAAGGACTGACCAATGAAGAAATCCGCCTGCGTGTTGCATCACGCTTGGGCTTTATGGTGCACTGTGACAGTAAACATTTAATAAACATTTTAGGTATGAAGAAATTTTCAGACATTAAACCAAAACAAGGTAAGCTCACAGGGAGCAAGTACCACATTGATGACATTCTGAACCGCGAAATCCATTTGACTGCGTTTGAAATATCGCAATCAAAATATGACGGCGATATGCTGACGCTTCAATATGAGATTTACGAACAGATGGAAGATGAACAGGGCAAAGTAATTGATGATGACGGACAGCCTGTAATGGCGTGGATCAAGCATATTACTTTCACAGGGTCTAAAGCCCTGATGCGTCAGCTCGACGGTGTGGAACTTACCGAGCCTGTGGCTGCTAAAATCATTAAGCAACCCATCGGGACGGACGGTAGGAGGTGTTTTTACAGCATCGTCGATCCCGACCAATAAATTAAAGTAATGAACAAAGCAAGTTACACCGAAAGAAAGAATTTTGTTAAGTACGATAACGAGCATTATCTGCTTTATTTGAATGAGGAAGCCGCTGAAATCGTTGTAAACGAGGAAACAGGCGAGACAGTGGCAGGGTATAATTATTATGGCAATGAGGTTGACGGCTCCGTTAAAATCAAAGCAAGCGATGTAACGGAAGACAACCGCCGTTCTAAATTCATAGCCGGCCTTATCGGTACCGAGTTTGATGTTGATGCCCAAATTGCAATCCTCGCCAACGATGGCGACACAACGGAACACGCAAATGACCTGGCACGTTTCAAGGCATTCCGTTCAAACTGTAAGATTGCCATTGACGAACTGTTGTCCCGAACCCTCTAAAAGCATAGCAAATGGCTCGCACGATTGAAGAAATCAAAGCAGATATGACAGCCAACTTTGTAAAGCAACGTGCTGTCATATCCGCTTACGGGCTGGACGGCAAAAAGACCTTTGACCAACAGTTCAGTCGCGTAAGCATTGAAAATATATTGTTCTATGTCTTTGCAACTGCCTTGTGGACGCTTGAAAAGCTATTTGACTTGCATAGCTCGGAAGTCGAGGAACGTATAGAGCAGTTGGAACCTCACACCTTGCGTTGGTATGTAAACAAGACCAAAGCATTTATGTATGGCCACAAGCTTGTGCCTGATACAGACTATTACGATACAAGTAATGTACCCGATGCAGATATAGAGGCTGCAAAAGTCGTAAAATATGCTGTTGCGTCTGAAAGCAATACTGTTGTGTATATCAAGGTAGCTGGTGAAAAAGAGGGAAAGCCCAGTCTGCTAACCGACAGCCAAGTTGCAGCGTTAAGATCTTATATGAATACCATTAAAGATGCCGGCGTTTCTGTGCAGATACGCAACGAACAGGCTGACCTTATGCGTATTTCGCGTGTGGTATATTACGACCCTACACTTTTGTCGGCCGATGGTACCTCTTTATCCTCAAACGGTAAACCTGTGGATGATACGGTTAAGTCTGTGATTACAAATTTGCCGTTTAACGGTATGTATCGCAATACGGATTTGTTGGCGGCGTTGCAGGCACTCCCCGGTGTTGAGGTTGTGGATATTACAGGAGTTCAGGTGAAAACTCGTAATGCAGAAGATTGGACTGACGTTGTCGGTTTTAATAGACCATACAGCGGTTATTATGAGATTGAAAGCCTGAATGTGGAATATAAACAATACAGTGCAGTAGAATGAGATTCAAAATAGATTATAACCGTCTTGTAGTTCTCCTATTGCCTACATTCCTGCGTCGTCCGGTGTTGTTCGGCTTGCTTCGTGCTGCTGTCTATCCTGTGACAATGCTTTATGAACGTTTTTGTGAGGCACGCAGAGAACACATCTATCGCCTGACACATAATGGGCAAGTGTGCTATTTGCGTGCTTGTCTTAACGATAATTTCAAAAGCAGAATGGGTGCGTTTGATATTGTAACGGTTGAACGAGAGGGCGAATGGCTTTATGCTGTAACCGAACACGGCGAGAGGGTGCCAATAACAATTAGTGAGGACAATACAAGCGAGGTGGAGAATGTTCCGGTTGTCTATAATGAATTGTCGCTAAATAGAGAACAGAATGAGTTCATTGTCAGTGTCCCGGCTGACCTGTATGATACCTCACTTGACGAAATCAAGGCATTGGTAAACCAATATAAGTTAATTTCTAAACGTGCCATCTATGTGGCTCAAAGTGCATAATAAGTAAGATAATGAAAACAGCAGGATATATAACAACAGAGACTGAAACAGGCGGAGCTGGCAAATACCCTTTGTCTATCCAAACGCTTGACTTTATACAGTCGCAGATATTGCTATTGCAGCAGCTTTCCTTAATCGGAGGAAACCGCTTTGTTCTGAAAGAACCCAAGGATAATGTTCCCGGTGCGGTCGTAATTGATGGCGAGGTACTTATCTTGTCTGCAAAGCCCGAAAGGACAACAGGAACAAAGTATGTCAGCGTGAATACCGAAAAAGAGGATATCGAGGCGGATGGTGAGGTTTACAAGGACGCAAGGACTACGAGGACAGCCACCTATTCGACAAAAAAGACCGATGAGTGTTACGAACTCAATACTTTCAATATTGATTTTGCTACAAATACCAGATTGGCAACACAGATTAAACAAACACCTGAAACGGTGCTGAAATATATTAGTGATGTCCTGGTTGAAAAACTTTCCTCTTTGGAAATTTCAGGCTTGACACAGACACAACTCGACGGTATTAAGACCCCTTGCCTTATTTCGTGCAAGAACAGTATTGCTTTGTTTGGGCAAACCAATTACAGCATTATGGTGCGACTGATGGGCGATGTAGTGCACCAGGAACTGACACTGCAAGACAACCAAAAGTTTGTGCGTACATTCAGTGCCGGCAAATGGGGTAAATGGGGACGCACAACGGAAAACCTCCATATAGAGGTGAAGATTGTGAAAGGTACAGTTTATCTCCGTCACCATTATTTGCCCGCAGATGTAAGCATTATCCTGTTGCGTAAAAAGAAACGCAGTAAGTTTCGCAGTACAGGCGGAGATAATGCTTATTCCCACAATAAAGGCAAACGTATTGGCAGAGCACCAAAAACGCAATACGTCCATTTTAAGGGCATTGTTTTGTCGCAGGGTGCAGCAGGTCAGTGGTATGTTCCAAAATGCGTGTCAGTGGCTGATATGCGTGTAGATGGCAATTTGATTGACAAGGAAATGCCTACTTTGTGTAAGTCCTTGATAAAAGAGGGGACAACAGTTCGATACCCGAGTGCTACGATTAGGCAAGAGGTGGAGGGTTTCCGTGTTCAGGGCTTACGTAACTTTGTAACGAATGCCAACGGTAGAAATATGCAGCATAGAGGTTATGCTTCGATTGCCATACAAGTTGCACGACAAAATGGGAATGTAACAAAGGATGCCGGTGGTGAAATGGTAAAGCTTAAATATCGTATCTCACGCAAGCGTACGAGAAAGGACGGTCAGAGTGGAGCACTCAGCGATTATATTTGGTACAGGTCTTTTTCGTTGGAATAAAAAAAAGAGGCGGTTAATTCTGCCTCTTAAAGTCCCTGCGGACGTATCACGATGTATGCCGTTCAGGAAGTCAATAAAATTGAACTTCGTTTTGAATATCCATCTGTTCGGAGGCACGATTGGCCACACGGGGAATATTCAGGAGCAAAGGGACTTAAACATTCTACAACCCTGACGCGGAAAACCGACAAATGGGTTTGCTGAAGAACTTGCGGAAAAACCCCGATACAGGGTCTTGCACGTCGCCGAAGCTTACAAACAGTGTTCATAACGGGGAACGACAAAGACGAGATAAGTTGTGAGATACTTCTAAAACTGAAGCAAATATAGACAAAAATATTGGAAAGGAGAAAATTATGAGGTAAAAACCAATGAATTAAGACAAAAATAATGGTCGGAGGGTATAAAAGAAGCCCCCGACCTGTTAGTAGGACGCCAATCACATACTAACACAAAGATGCGCCATATCGCACAGTCGGGGGCTATGATAAGCCTTTTTGACCGCGATATGACGCTTTTTTTGTGCTTGCTTGCAGCAATAGTATGTGATTGGCACTGCAAAATTACAAAAAATTGGGTTAATCCCTATTTATAAACCTATTAAATTAAAGTTTTATGAATGAATAAGTATTACCAGATGCTTGAAAAGGTCCTAAATTCGGACAAAACACAGCAAAACAAGAAAGGCGGTATAAGATACCTCCTGAACGAACACATTACCCTGACGCCCGCCGACCTCTTGGATATATTCGAGAGTCACGGAATAGCCAGAAAGAAGTTGCGAAATGAATTGAGCCTCTTTATGGAGGGTGAGCGCAATGTCGAGAAGTACAGGGAAGCCGGTATAAATTGGTGGGACTACTGCGGCTCAATCCTCGTAAACTCGTACCCTACATATTTTGAGAAACTGCCCCCGCTGATTGCAAAAATCAACAGAGAGAAACGGAACAGCAAGAATTACGTGCTGTTCTTGGGTGAAACAGGTGTCGAGAGCAACCAAATGCCTTGTTTGAGCCTCGTGCAGTTCCAGATTGATGATGGCGAATTGGTTGTATCGGCATATCAGCGCAGTTCTGATGCAAATCTCGGTTTGCCGGCAGATATTTACCACCTCTATTTGATAAGTCGTCAGATAGATGTGCCGTTGAAGTCTATAACAGTAAATTTTGGCAATCTCCACATATACGAGAGCAACGAAGCGAATACACGCAGGTTGCTTGCGGGTGAGGAAAACGTGAAATTTGAGCTGAATGTGTGAAAAGGTATATAAGTCTGCACCTTTGCCGTTTCAAGGTCAGAAACGGCGTTTTATAAGCGATTTGTGCGATGTTCTTACTCGCTTTGACAATGTGGATACTGTTATTGACTTGTTTGGAGGAAGCGGTTTGCTTGCTCACACAGTTAAGCGTGCAAGACCCGAGTTAAATGTGATTTTTAATGATTATGACAATTATTGCGAAAGGCTTGCTAATATATCCCGGACAAATGAATTGTTGGGCAAAATTCGCTTGATAACAAAGGACGCACCGCAAGACAAAAGAATGTCTGATGAGTTACGCAGTGAAATACTTGCCCTT
>JAFZFM010000142.1 GCA_017555865.1 Bacteroidaceae bacterium | reverse complement strand
GTCGATCTGTGAACCTGGCAAGAATGCCTCGATACCGAATACGTCAACGATCATACCGCCCTTAGTGCGGCACTTGATGTAACCACGTACAACTGCCTGCTCTTCCATAGCCTTGTTAACAAGCTCCCAAGAACGGCTTGCGCGTGCTTTCTTGTGTGAAAGGTTCAACTGACCCTTCTTGTCTTCCAAGTTCTCGATGTAAACTTCAACCTGGTCACCTACCTTGAGGTCTGGGTTGTAACGGAACTCGCTGATGGGGATGATAGCGTCCTGCTTGTAGTTGATGTCTACAATAACCTCACGCTTGTTGATACTGATAACAGTACCGTTTACAACTTCACGGCTTGACACCTTGTTGAGTGTGCCGTTGTAGGCCTGCTCAAGCTGCTCCTGTGAGAGACCTGAGATGTTCTGGCCTTTTGCGTACTCTTCCCAATTGAAATCGGGTGTACCTGTTAGAATTTCGCTCATAATTTTTTAAAAGTTAATGAGTTAGACATTATATTGATAGAATTCGGGCGCAAAGGTACAAAAAAAATGTCAAATAACAGTGCTTTAGGGCATGTTTTTACAAAAAAAAGTAACAATGTAAAAGTTGACACATATATTGTTTGTCATTTTTCGGGCAAGCCCTCAACAACACGTCTGGGTATAGCGAAGTATCTCTGTTTTCATGCAGTAATGAGATTCAAAAAGAAATTGCCTGCAAGGGGAGTGTTCCTGCAGGCAATAGGTCTGTTTAAGGCTGTATGTCCTTTACGAACCTTATATATTGTGTAGCACCGTTACCAAGTGTCACACGGTCGTTGTATATTGACCACGAGTAGAAGTCCTCGCCATTTACATAGTCGTATCTGTTTCCGTGGAAACCGAACGAGTAGTAGTTGCTCACCAATGTACCCTTGTTGCTGTCCCACCATGCAGCGTCTCCACTACAGTACAGGTGCATTATTACACCTTCGCGCAGGTTGGGTACGCGGTAACCTTCGGGCGATGGCGAGCCACCGCTTTCAAGGTCGGCCTTCAAAATATTGTATGGTGGGTTCTGCGTTGTGTATTGTTGCAGTTCTCCGGTCTCAAAACCATTGTATACACGTGCAAGCGAACTGTACTCATTATCGGGAACAAGTTCGTGGGTTGTATAATACGAACGCATGGATTCCTTGTTCATGTTGCGCATGTCGAATCTGTATACAGAGTTCTTGTTGATTGTTCCGCTAGGGCGTTCCACAATTACCAGAGCGTCCTTGGGGTAATTGTTTCCGGCAGTACGTATGTTTGTGGAATTGGCGTCCTCCATTCCAAGGTTCCTTACACACCGCACCGGTGAATATGCCGGTTTGTTGTAGTGTACCTGGTACTCACCGGTCGAAGCACCCTCCTCGGCCCATACTATAACAGGAGAGTTACCGGCTGTCTGTGACCATGCTGTGCTGCTCACAACATGCAGTCGCCAAGGGTATACACCGTCGAACACACCGCCTACAACAGGCGAGTTTGGCTCTCGGCTTGCCTCAATGGGGTAGAGCTGCGCGTCGGTACTCAATCCCTGGTCACCAATGAATAGACCGCAAAGCTGGTCCAGTGAAGCTATGTACCATCTCAACTCTTCGGGGTCTATTATACCGTCGCCGTCGATGTCGCGGTTGCGCAGAAGCACCGAGTATAGTCCTGATTGGTATTGTGCCTTCAGCTTGATGTCCTTTTCGGTGTAGTCGATATATGTATCCCAACGCAGGCCTGTGTTTATACTCTTGTTGTTTCCGGTTCCGCTGACAAGGTTTATAAGACAGGCTGTATTGTAGAGTCCGTCGGTCTTTGAAGTATTGTCAGGGGTGTACGAGGGCTTGTGGCTGCTGTTCAGTGTTCCAAGTCTTTCGTTGGGGTGATAGAACCATGCGCTGTTGTTTGTCTCGTCTTTTGTCTCACAGCCCCAAGCCTCTTCCAAGTCGGTATGCTCCCTGCCTATATTATAAGGAGTCTGTATCGAGTGCTGGCGTATGGTAAGTATACTGCCTGTAACCGAACTGTCGTCATCGGCACTGCGGTTGTTCTTGCACAATATGTGCATAAGACGGTTTGGCTGGTTCACAAACTTCTTCCACAGTACATCGGGGTCGTTGGGGTTCATCGGGTTCTCGTCGTAGTAGAATTCGTCTACAAATATTGTGAACTTCATTTCGCCATTGCTGTCGAAGCGGCTCTCACGTCCCTCTCTCCATGCTATTACATCGTTCTTGACCATGCTGAGCATATCAATTACATTCATCAGTTTGCTCTTGTCGGCAGGGTAGCGCATATTTGCGTCCGAGTAACGGTTGCTGCCGCTAACCTTGTCGTTGAGCATGAACTCCACCCATTTGTAGTCAAGGTCGTTGTAGATCTCCTTTCCCGAGTCGTCTTTTAGTGGAATACCTTCTCTACCGAACGGTGTTCTCACATACCATGTCATGTTATCGGTGTCAATCTCTACTGCGCGAATTGTGTATACCCTTTGTCCAAAGTGTGCGTCAAATGTGTAAATATCCTCCTCGGCCTCGTAAAGGTGTCCCATTGCTCCCGGCTGGTTTTCTACTATACCTGCCTGGTTGTCGTGGAACGAGTCTACCTCAATCTCAATGTTCTCTACACCTTTGATGTTGATTGTATATTTATAATGTGTGTTACGCACAATATCATAGTTGTCTTTGTCTTTGGCAAAGTCACCAAGATGTATATAATATGTAACGTCGGCAATAAGATGTTGCTCGCTTGTCTGTCCCGGGTCAACAACCATCTTGAGCTCACCTTTTATAATCATGTATGTTGCCAGTTCGGGAGCATACTCCCACATGCCGTTCTCGTTGTTGTATGTTCCGTCCTCGTTCTTTATGCGTCGGTCGCGGTTATGGTAATTGCCCTGTACGCTCTTTTTTCTGTCGCTTGAGCGTTTGTTCTCCAGTGTGTAGAACGAGAATCCGTGCAGGATACCTCCTGTAGTGCTGCCGTTCACCGTCTCGTTCTCTGTTGTCTCAAAGTTCTTTGGTTCAAGGTCAAAATATGAATCCTCAACCAGTTGCAAAGGGTTTTCGTTTGGTACAAGGTGCGAACTCTTGGGCATGTTTATTATCTGCCACGATTCCGGGGTAAACTCCTCAACCTTCTGGTTATCGTTTGCCTCGTTCGGGTTTATGCGCACATTCACCTCAACTTTGGCGTCGAGTCTATGAAGCATTATCCTGCCGCTTGGAACGTTTATGTTGCCTTCGGTCGATATGCTTACATTGCTTTCGCTGCCGGTCATCATGAAATAGCCGGCATTGCGGTCGGGAATCTCCTGGTTGAGCGACACCACAAGTTCCTGCAGGTCATCTTTGGTGCGCACCAGTCCAAGACGCTCCTGCGATATATTCATGAAGTCAAGGTCAATGTTGGCTATGAGCACAATCTCGGCGTTTCCCGACACAGCCGGTACACTCATATGTAATGTTCCGTATGTCTGCCGTGTAGTGTTGTCCGATGTCATGTTCGTTACCGTCCAGTACTCTTTGTTGCCGGTATTGTTCAGGTCACTTTCTTTAAAATAGTGGCCATATATCTTGTCATTTCCTGCAAACACAAATACATACATGTTGCGCACCATTGATTCGTAATACAGGTCATATGTGGTGCGTGTCTTAACCTCAATCTTCTCGTGGTTTGTTGCACCGAACCCAAGCACAACATCAACAGTCTTGCCCACAGAACCTTCATTCGTGGGCCAGTTGTCGTCGCAGCCCATCATCAGCAGGCAGCTACATATAATCAATAATCCTCCTGTTATCCAGTGTCTCATCATTCTCTTCATTTACTTTTTCAGTCAAATGTTACCTCACCGTTTACCTGCTCCCAGTCGGCAACCTGAAATTCCACATTGCCGGTCTTCTCGTTATATGTAACATTTACTAGTATATCTATAAAGTCATTTCGGCGAATTTCAGTCAGTGCTGTTGCCTCGCCGCTATTCTTGTCTACAATACGAATGGGAATGTTCTCCTCGTGGGAGATTGTTGTTGCAGCCTGTGTCTTTTCAACCTTGTACAGGTACAGGTTACGCCTGTTCTGGTTGCTGCTGGAACTGTGTCCGGCAACTGTGCTGTTGTTCACCGAAAGGTAGTAGCTGCTCTTGGTACTCTGCAGACGTATGTAGCTACTGCTTGTGCTGGCTGTAAAGTAGTCAGAATTGCCGGGGGTTACAGTCAACGGCACCTTGCTTGAACTCACTTGTGAACTCTGCATGTAGTATCCTGTAGCACCCATCGACTCAATTGTATATCTGTTTGTGTTCGATGAGTTGCGCTTGAACTTCCATACATAGTTATGGTTCAGTTCACCGTTTGTCATCAATGAATTTCCTGCACCTACACTGTTGCCGTTTGCATAAAGATATTTTCT
>JAFZFM010000007.1 GCA_017555865.1 Bacteroidaceae bacterium | reverse complement strand
TAACACTATTAGGGATTATTATGCTTGTAAGACTGGAACATTTATAGAACGCATCCTTTCCAATGCTTTTAACGCTTTTAGGGATGGTTATGCTTATAAGGTCGGAGCAATCATTGAAAGCATAATTTCCAATGGCAGTAACGCTGTTAGGAATTGTTATGTCTGTAAGCCCGGAGCAATCACTGAATGCAAAACTTCCAATGGTTGTAACGCTGTTAGGAATTGCAGTGCTTTTAAAACCCGCTATAAGTGTATTGCTCTCTGTTTCTATAATGGCATTACAATTCTCACGGCTGTCATATTTTGTATTACCCTCTTCTACAACAATACTCTCAAGACTTGAACAATATCTGAACGCATGATCTCCAATACTTTTAACGCTTTTAGGGATTGTTATACTTTTAAGATTGGAACAATCTTGAAATGCTAGATTTTCAATACTTGTAACACTATTACCGATTGTTATGCGTGTAAGACCGGAACATTTTTGGAAAGCATAATCTTTAATATTTGTAACGCTGTTGGGAATTGTTATGTCTGTAAGGCTGGAACAACCATAGAACGCCGACCAATCAATGCTTGTAACACCGTCGGGTATTATAATGTTTCTAAGGCCTTTGCAACCATAGAAGGCACGATCTCCAATGCCCGTAACACAGTCCGGGATTATTATGCCTACAAGAGTGGTGCAATTAGTAAAAGCTCTCACACCAATTGTTTTTACATCACCATCAAATACAAGTATACCAATACCATTTTCGTATGTATTGGATATTAAACTTGCCCCATAAGTTGCATCAGTAATATTATTAGGGGTTAATAGCATTCCATCAGATGTTATATAACATATTTCATTGTCTGCACATTCAACATCTGGAATATTTGTGCCATCATTCGTATCTTCGGAGCCTCCTGCACTATTTTCTGTGCCATTGATATCATTTTGGGAGTTGTCTGTTGAACCATTTTCAAAAGGATCGGTACACGATGCAACAAGAAGCAACGAAACAAAAAGAGCTAAGATTTTTCTCATAATAAAAGATATTTTTGTATTAAATAATTCAATTTTTGTTTTGCATTTTCCCAATCTCTGTCGAAGAGATTTTTATAAACACATATCGTGTTGATAATTAACGATATACATCTTTTGCAATCTTGTTTTTGCTAAACAAATCATAAGTTTATTCAATAAATATTTCACAAAACTACAACATTTATTAACAAATCCGCATCTCGTTTCGATATTTTATGTAATTTTACCACAAATCGCGTATCTCTTCGCAAGAGATGCGCGATTTTGCAAAACAGATAGATTATACAAAATCGACAATCCCCTCAAATTGAAAGGATTGTCGATTTAATACTTATATAACTGTTCTAAAATATCATTGGTGTACTTCGCGCAAAAGGTCGTTCACTGTTTTTACGGGGTTGAATGTTATGAGCGGCACTTCAACGAATATTGTATTCCAGTCGCTCATTGCACCGTTCCAAAGACCGGGCAGCTCCATAGCCTTGAGGTCACGGCCGTTCTTTGACTTGTACGATATGAAACCGGTATTCTTGTCCACAAACTCGGGAAGGTTGAATTTCTCGCCCTTATAGTTCTTTACTGCACACACAAGGTCAACAGGGTTGAAGTGTGTTCCGTTCTCGAACATTGATTTTGCAGCGGCATTGTTCATGTCAATCTGCGAACTTTCAAGAATCTGCAACGACACTGTTCCGTCCTGGTTGTATGCAAGGAATGGACCACCACCCGGCTCACCCACATTCTTTACCATACCGCAGACACGCATCGGGCGGTTCAGTTTCTTATGCAGGTATGCAGCAAGGGCTTCGTTGTCCATTGAATCGAAAGGAGCATTCTGGCACTGCAAGTCGTTCTGCAGGAACGATTTCATCTCCTCGAGCTGTTCGGCTGTACAGTTACCTGCATCGAGCATTGCGAGATACTCGTATGCTCTCTTCTGTTTTTCAACCAATATACCTGCAAGCAGTTTCTTGTATTTAACGGTGTCGGGCTTCAAGCGGTCAGGAACAACATTGTCGATATTCTTGATGAAAATAACATCGGCATCAATGTCGTTGAGGTTTTCAATGAGTGCGCCATGGCCGCCGGGGCGGAACACAAGCGAGCCGTTCTCGCGGAACGGAGCGTTGTCGGCATCAACGGCAATAGTATCGGTACTCTGTTTCTGTTCAGAGAATGTGATATCGTACTTGACTTTGAACAGCTGCTCGTAATATGCCTTGCGTTCTGCAACAAGCTCCTCGAAAAGAGCCTTATGGTTGGGCGACACTGTAAAATGCAGTTTCACCACTCCATCGGTAGCCGCATAAAGAGCACCTTCAACAAAATGCTCCTCGGCCGAGGTGCGTGCATCTGCATCGTATGAGTGGAATTTCAACAAGCCCTTTGGCAACGAGCCGTAGTTCATGCCTGTAAAATCGAGAAGATTGAAAACCACAGCCTTGTAATTGCCGTTGGCGATAAGTTCATTAATGCTTTGAGAGTTGTTCTTTACACAAGCTGCATCAAGGTCGCCATAGAAAGCGAATTTCGCGATGTTGGCAAAGAAGTTCTTCTCGAAATCGGTTGTAGGCACGTCATATTCTGCACTCAAAAATGAGAACAGGTCCTTGAACATACGGCTTGCAGCACCCGAAGCAGGAACAAATTTCAGGATGGCATTACCTGCCGCGCAATAATTGTCCCAAACATTCAGATAGCCATCGATTTCGTTGTCCGAAGGGTTCAACACTCCGTTGCCGATGGTAGCAGCATCCTTGATTTTCAGGAAAGGGAAACCTGTCTTGAATGTTTTCAACTGTTCGGCAACCTGTTCTGCCGAAATACCTTTCTTGCTCAAAAGCAATTGGT
>JAFZFM010000141.1 GCA_017555865.1 Bacteroidaceae bacterium | reverse complement strand
TAGCCTATGGCTCGGAAAGCGCAAACGACTATCTTGAAATAATAAAGAAGGAGTTCCCCGACAAGAGCGAGGAAGAGATTATGAAAAATGCCAAAGAGGCCTTTGAACTTCTGTTGCATGACTATGGACATTTCAGGATACAGACTATTGATGCATTCTTCCAGACAGTACTGCGCTGCATGGCAAAGGAACTTGATCTCAAGGGAGATATGGAAATCTCGCTCGAAGGCAAGGAATTGCTTAACCAAGCTGTTGACACATATATAAGACAGCTTGAACCCGAAAGTGTAAATCTTACACAAGTAGTAAACTACATCGAGAATAAGCTTGAAGACGGCAAGGACTGGCGCATAACAGAAGAACTGAAGAGTTTTGCCTCAAACATCCTGTGCGAGGAGTACCAGCAGCGTGGTGAGACTTTGCGCAGACAGATTGATGAGAACAACGGTGAACTCCTCAAGATATTCTATGAGAAGATAACCTTAATGCAAAAGAGCATAAAAGCAAAAGGTCTTGAACTTGGCAAGCGTTTCTTTGCAGAATCTACAGCACGAGGATATACTCCGGAGAGTTTTTCAGGAGGTGCGCAACGAGGGCTGTGGTCACAATTTACAAAGTTCGGTAACGGTGAGATTCCTCAACTGTCAAAGACTTCACTTTCACTCATACAGACCCCAGAGAAAATATTGAAAAAAGGTGGCGACTATACCCCATTCCTTGAGTTGCTTAAAGAGGCTGCACCGCTGTACCGCGAGGCAAATAACTGCGACTTGTCGCTGAAACATTATCATCAGCTTGTCATGCTCAACAACATTGCAGCCACCCTAAAGGAGGAAAATGCGCGCGAAAACAGGTTCATGCTGGCCGAGACAACCCATCTGCTAAGCAGTATGATTGGAGAAAACACCACATTCATCTTCGAGAAAATAGGTACCGAGATAGACCATATTTTCATTGACGAATTCCAAGATACATCAAAACTGCAATGGGCATGCTTCCATGTACTGCTCAAAGAGGTGCTTGCAAGAGGCAACTTCAACCTTATTGTTGGTGATGTGAAACAATCAATTTACCGTTGGCGAAACAGCGACTGGAATATCATGAACAATATCGGAAGCTATTTCCGTAAAGACCAGATAACTCCGGCATGCCAGGATGTAAAAATGGATGGCAAGCTATACAGGTCAACAAACTTTAGAAGTAACAGCAATATTATAGCCTTCAACAATGCACTATACAGCAGAGCTATTGAATCCATCACAAACAGTTACGAAGAGAAGTTGGGCAAAACCCGCCTTGGCGAGTTGCAGACAGCATACGAGGATGTAGAACAGGCTACACCTTTGTCAAGGGAACCAAATTGCGGATATGCCGAAATAAGACAGATTCAGGCAAATAGCAAAGAGGAGAGCTTTAAGGAGTGTGCAATAAGGGAACTGATGAAAACACTCCATTATCTGCTGGAAGAAAAGAAAATCCTTCCCGGAAATATAGCAATTTTGTTGCGATACAAGAATGTGATGCCCGATATTGTAAAGGCATTCAATACGGAATTCCCAGGCTTCAAGATTGTGAGCGACGAGGCGTACATGCTATCATCGTCACTTACTCTACAACTTGTCATTGCCGCCATGCGCTACATGGCAACTCCCGATGACAATATAAATACAGTAAACCTTGCAAGGCTATACAGCAAGGTTGTAGAGGGACGCAACGACGCCTTTGAAGAGTATCTGTCAAAAACAGACTTTGCCGATGTTCTTCCACAAGAATTCAACGAGCGTCTGCAGGAACTTAAAGGATTGCCTATTTATGAACTCATAGAGCAACTGCTTGCAATATTCCGTGTAGCCGACAACGCCGGTGAGGAGGCATTTGTATATACTTTCCTTGACCATGCTACAGCATTCCTCAACAATAAGGGATGTGACCTTCCCGGCTTCATAAAGGCGTGGGACGAGGGTATTTGCAAGGAGTGTGTGCCTGCCGAGAGTCTTAACAGTGTAAGAATGATGACCATTCACAGTTCCAAAGGATTGGAATTCCATACTGTAATAATGCCATTATGCAACTGGTTGCTTACGGGAGACAACCGCACATCGTTGTGGTGCGAACCTACTGAGGCACCATATAACTACTTGAGTCTTATATCCGTTCCGCTAAAGAAGGAGTTGACCGAATCAATTTACAGCGACGATTACCACAAGGAGTTCATGTACCAGATTGTAGATAACCTGAATATAATGTATGTAGGTACTACACGTGCCAAGAGCAATCTGTTCATCTTTACCGATGCCACAGGCGGACGTGGTGAAACTGTTTCCAAATTGATAAACAGCACAGTGACAGGACTTACAGCATTACCCGAATCACAAAAACAGGATGGTTTGTTTGTCTTTGGCAGCATTGTAGGTAACGAGGAGAAAAAAAACAGTAAAAAAGAGAGCGACAACCCATTTGAGAAGAAGCCTTTATTGTTACATCAGCCATTTGTGCAGCAACGAAATAGAATAACATTCCGCCAGTCGAGGGAACTGCTGCAATTTCTTGCTACTGACAATGAGGAGAGAAAGCAACAGCGCAACATTGCCGAGGGTGAATTGCTACACCTTGTAATGTCATGGATTGAACGCAAGGAGGATGTTTCTGCAGCAATTGAAAGAGTAACAATTGAAGGACTGATATCGAGTGAGAAGCAATTCAATAATATAAAGAGACTCATTGACAATGCCATTGCAAACCCAATGGCTGCCGATTGGTTTGACGGAACGTACAAACTTTACAATGAGTGTTCAATCCTGACAAAAGATGACGATAAGAAGAGCCGTCGTCCCGATCGTGTAATGATCAAGGACAAGGAGGCTGTAGTGGTCGACTATAAATTTGCCAAGGAGAACGAAGAGTACAAAAAGCAGGTCCGTAAATATATGTCTCTGTTGACCGAAATGGGATACAGCAAAGTGAAGGGATACCTGTGGTACGTTTATAAAAACAAAATTGAAACAGTAGAATTATGATACCTTTTTTGAAACTTGTAGCCAATGATGTCTACACAAGATTCAATGGTCAACTTGAGAATGTTGCCATAGTATTCCCAAACAAGCGCGCCGGACTGTTCTTTAACCAGTATCTGCTTGAGAATAGTGGCAACAGGCCCATCTGGAGTCCACGATATATGACAATCAGCGAGCTCTTTTGTCAGCACAGCAAACTTGCAGTCGGTGACCCTATACTGCTTGTAAGCAAACTCTACAAACTGTATGTCAGGCCACAGCGAAGTGATGAGACACTACAGGAATATGAAAAAAGCGTGGAGACACTCGACAGTTTCTACTATTGGGGCGAAATGCTTATAAAAGACTTTGACGATGTTGACAAGAATATGGCAAATGCCAAGCAGCTGTTCTCAAACCTGAAGGAACTGCGTGAATTGGGCACAGCAAAGGACACCCTGACAAAAGAACAGATAGAGGCCATAGGCAACTTCTTCGAAAACTTCCAATATAATGAAGAGAATACGAAGCAAGGTGAAGGCTGCTGGGTAAAGGAGAATTTTGTAAAGATTTGGGAAAGACTGTACGAAATTTATACAGGTTTCAAGTCTTCGCTTGAGCGTGAACACATTGCATACGAAGGAATGTTGTACCGCGATGTGGTAGAACGTATCGATGAACTGGAATTCGAATACGACAAATATGTTTTTGTCGGTTTCAATGCACTCAACGGTGTCGAGAACAGATTGTTTACCGAGCTTGGACGACGTGGGAAGGCGCTATACTATTGGGATTATGACGACTACTATGTGAAGGACAGGAAGAATGAAGCCGGTGACTTCATGCGCAGGAATATTGAAAGATACCCCAATGCCCTACCCAGGTCAATATACAACAATATGGTTACCGACAAGAATGTGAATGTTGTATCGGCAAGCAGCAACGGTGTCCAGGCTCGTTATGTGTCACAATGGCTCGACTGCAATATGACCGCAAATGAGATTGAGACAGCTGTTGTTCTGTGCGACGAAACATTGCTTGAACCTGTACTGCATGTTATTCCCCAGCAGGCCAACGGCAACGAACTGCGCTATATGAATGTAACGATGGGTTACCCGATATCGAATACCCCTATATTCGGTCTGGTAAAACTTCTGGTAGAACTGCAGACACGTGGCTGGAGTGAAAAACAAGGAACATTTATGCTGTCACAGGTGTGCAATGTGCTCAAGCATCCATATATAATACGTCAATGCAACGAAAGTGCCGCATTACACGATAGCCTTATGTTCAACAAGCGTTTCTATCCAACAAGTGAAGAGTTGTGCAATGAGCCTTTCCTTGCACGCATATTCACCCGAATAACCGACAACAAGGAGTGGATGGAGAGCATAGCAGCTATTATTTTCGATATATCAAAGAACTATTCCCAGGAAAGCGAAACCAACGACAGACTTTATGACAAACTGTTCTGCGAAGCCATTCTTAAGGTCTACACGCAGGCTCAGCGTCTCATAAGACTACTCGAGGGAGGAGAACTTAAAATGCAACAGTCTACAGTAGGCAAACTGTTTATAAAAATGCTTTCGAGACAAAGTATGCCGTTCCATGGAGAACCTGTTGTCGGATTACAGATTATGGGATTGCTTGAGACCAGAAACCTTGATTTCAAGAATGTGATAATGCTATCGGTAAACGAGGGCAACATGCCAAGGAACAGTGGAGAAAACTCATTTATTCCGTACAACCTGCGCCGTGCATTCGGGCTTACATTGAGTGAGCAACGCGATTCGATATACGCATACAATTTCTACCGCCTTATACAAAGAGCCCAAAATGTTACACTTGTGTACAACAACTCAACCGGTGGTAAAATAAAGGGAGAATGTTCAAGGTATATTCTGCAATTACTTGGGAGCAACCTGTACGATATAACACGTTACGACCTCAATGCAGAACAGGGAAGCGACAACTTGGCACTTGAAACAGTTGTCAAGAGCCATTATATGGTAGAGAAACTGCGTTCGAGGTTTGATACTGGAATCTCTTCTAAAGCCTCGGTTTTCACACCTTCGGCAATAAACAGATATTTAAGGTGTAAATTGAGTTTCTTCTACTATTACATATTGGGATTGAAGCAGCCGGTAGAGGTTAATACCGAAATGACTACACTTGATTTCGGAAGTATTTTTCATAAGGCAGCCGAACTGTTTTACGAGGAACTCTCAAAAAACAACGGAGACCTTATAACCGTAAATATGCTTGAATATCACATTGCGAATCCGGCTCTGTTATACAAATATGTAAACAATGCTTTCGTTGAAATATTCTTTAAAGGAGGCAAGGCTATATATAACGGAGAACAGTTCATTAACCGCAGCATAGTACACCGTTTTTTGTTAAGATTGCTTCGTATGGACAAAAAGTATGCCCCTTTCAGATATATCTGTTCCGAGAAGGATATAGCCATACCATATACTGTATCTACGCCCAATGGAGACGTCAAGCTCAAGATTGGTGGAACCATTGACCGTATTGATATAAAAGGGGATACCATCAATATTGTAGACTATAAGACCGGTCGAATGAGTAGGGATAAAGGGGTCACACTGGAGGCAATATTTGCCAATGAAGTCAGCAGTGCTTCAAACCGTCTGCAATCGTGCCTCTACTCTACAGTGCTTGATAAAGTCACCTGTGGCGAAGCCGAGAAGGTATATTGTAGCGATTATGAATGGGTAGACAAGGTAAAATCTTCAAAGTGCAATAAGATTTCACCATCCTTATTATATCTTTCTAAGGGCGAAGAGAACTTGCGCGAGGAGTTTACTGTAGAGGTGAATGGCGGACCTATAAATGATATTGCAACAATAAAGGAGGAGTATTTGAAAAGATTGGATGCAGTCATTGGTGAAATCTTTGACGAAATGACTCCGTTCGAGAGTACATCGAACAGCGATAATTGTAAATATTGCGATTACAGATCCATTTGTGGAAAATAAATATAATACATTGAAATACACTATATTGGACTTACTTAACAATGTTGTTTACATTGTTGCTTACAGAGGATTGTTGTTAAAATAGGTTAAATTTAAAAACCGACCAAACAAACCGGCTGTTGGAAGTGTTATATATATGTGTTTTTCATAGTAATAGATT
>JAFZFM010000140.1 GCA_017555865.1 Bacteroidaceae bacterium | reverse complement strand
CGTTCATGTTTATGAAAAAAAATATACATTTGCAGAATGAAAACACAATTATCATCTTATATGAAATTCAAGAGAAAGACGGTGTGTGCTTTTTTTATGGTTCTTTTTTTGACATCGTGTGGTTCTTCCATTAGTGATGCACGCATAGATACCTATGACATTTTTGCAGAAAAGGTTAAAAGGGCCGAATCCTCCGAGGAGTTGCTGAATATCTCTTATAATCTCAAGAATACTCTTGACAGTTTGGAAAGTGTCCTTGTTGCAACTGTAGAATTACAACAGAGGGCTGTTGCAGGTGATGAAGAGAGTCTTGAGTTGCTCGATTCCATAAATTCGGCAAAAAAGCGTTTCAATGAGTCTCTGTTACAGAAAGAAATGGACTTCTATATAAAGAAAACAGAAAAAAGACGCAGATGATATCTGCGTCTTTTTTCTGTCAGTTTCCTATATATCCTTTTATGTCGTTTCCGGCAGGTGTCTGGAATACTCTTAACCCGAATTCGGGTATCATTGCAAGTATATATTCAAAAACCTCGGCCTGAAAGTGTTCGTAATCAACCCAAGCTGTTCCGTTGAAGAAAAAGTATAGCTCAAGTGGAGTACCTTGTGGAGTCGGCTGCAGTTGTCTGACCATAATAATCATCTCCTTGTTCACCTTAGGATGTTTCCTGAGCCACTCCTCCAACCATTGGCGAAAAAGTGTAAGGTTAACCTCGTGTCCGCTATTCTCTGTTTCTGTAAGCATACCCTTCTTGGCAAACGCTTCAAGTTGCTCTTTGTCGCAGAACTTTACGCTGTTCATATCTATGTATATCGAGCGTTTGATTCGGCGACCGCCACTGTCGAACATTCCTCGCCAGTTCTGGAAAGAATCGCTGACAAGTGCATAGGGAGGGATTGTTGTGATGGTCTTGTCCCAATTCTGTACTTTGATTGTTGTAAGTGTAACGTCAATGACAGTTCCGTCGGCTCCATATTTCGGCATCTCTATCCAGTCGCCCGGGCGCAGCATGTCGTTTGCCGAAAGCTGTACACCGGCTACAAGTCCCATGATACTGTCCTTGAATACAAGCATTAGGACTGCTGCAGATGCGCCAAGGCCGGCAAGCAGTTTTGTGGGGTCTTTGTCAATGATAATACTTACAATTATTATTGCTCCAATGCAGATAGCTACAATCTTCAGCATTTGGAAAACTCCTTGCAGCGTGTGGTCCTTTGTTCTCTCCGATTTGTGCGATATCTGGTATAGTGAGGAGAGTATGGAACATATAAGTCTTACTCCAGCTCCGCTTATATATATCCAACACACCTTTATGAACACAGTATAGGCTGTTGTTCCCGTATCAATAAGTATAGGAGCTAATAATACGAGTGCGATGGCTGGTATAAGGTTGCATGCACACTTCAGGTTCTTGTCGTTCAGCAGAATGTCGTCCCAATCGCTGCGCGTCTTTTTGGTAAACAATCTTACTAATGGGATTATTATTCTCCTGCATATGAGGCTGCTTATATAAAACAGCAGTATTATTCCAACCAATATGACAATCCAGTCAAGGATTTCCATGTTGTCCATTCTTATACCGAACTTTTCAAGGATAAGGCTTGCTTTCATTGTGTTGATTCCTTAATAAAAACCGACGGAGAGGTAATGTGTATCTCCCCATCGGTGTATAAATGTAAGCAGTTTTTCTCTTTTAGAACATGTATGCTACAGAGAACTGCCAAGAGTTTGCCTTTGATTTCTTGCTGAAAAGATAGTCTACAGCTCCAATCATTGGTTCAGAATAATTACTTGTATTGCCAAGTGCTATGTTGTAGTTGGCGTGTACCTGCAGATGGTCGAACAGGATGACACCTCCACCCAAATTCAAGCTCAGTGTGCTCTCCTTCATCTTGTAATCGCCATATAACAAAGAGAATTCTTTATTACCAATGTTCCAGCTCCACTGTGGACCTGCTGCAATGAATGGCTCTATTAACTGGTTAACAACGGGGAGAGAAAACTCGTAGCGAAGGAAAACAGGAACATCCAATGTCTGTTTGGTTATATTATTACCTGTCATCTCCGACTCGGTACATGTGTAGAGCAGGTTGGCTTCAAGTCCAAGACCTACTATTGGAAGCATGACTTTTGCTGTAGGACCAACAAACCAACCGGTCTTGTTCTTGAAATCCTTCATTCCGGATGGCTTTTCTGCCATATTAACACCGGCTTTGATACCCCAATCTATCTGTGCGGCTGCAGGAACTGCTGCAAAAAGGCAAAGTGCCAAAAGAATTGCAAATGACTTCTTCATGTTTTTGTTTTTTATTTGTTAAACTTGGAACAGATTGTAACTCAGCAAACAATGAAAAGTCTCATTGTAACTTTATTGCATGTTTGCCAAACATCCAGTTCTTTAAATTGTCTTCGCAAAAGAAAGACAATTTAGGTAAATATACAATAAAAAAAGGAAAAATGTTTAACGTCGTGCGCGTCGTACCGATACACGAGGTGCTTTTGAACTGTTTCCCGAGTTGTTGCTTTTCTTTTTTTCGGTAGCCTTCTTCTCCGATCCGGCCTTTCTCTTGCTCACCTTCTTGTCTTTCTTTTCGTTGCCCGGTATTGTGTCATTTGCTGCTGCTATTGCTGCGTCAATTGAGTCCTGACGAATTTCGGCAACGGTACGTGTATTCCACAGGTTGGTATGGAAATCATCAATTTCACTTTCAATGCGCTCCTGCTCTCTCTTTACCTCTGTAGAGTCCTTGCAGTATTGTGCAATGGCAAGGTTACGCATGTTCACGGTCTTGTATATCTCTCCATCGTAGCAACCTTTCTTGAAATAATCGTCGAGCGACATTGCCGAAACATTGTTGCGGCTGCTTGTCATCACTTTCTGCTGTGCCAGATATGGTGCAATATCATCATAGTTGAGCCAGAACAAAGGGTATTTGGTAACTTCGGAACTGAACTCACCGGCACGGTGCAGTACGGGGCAAATGGCTGTTACGCGTTTTCCATATGTACCAGTGCGCTGGTCATAAAAGTGGCACTCCTTGATAAAATAGCTCAATACCTCGGCGCTTGGAATATCGCTCTTTCCAACGGTAACTGTATTGTTCTGCTCCTCGTAGTATATGCGGTAGTTGTCGAGGAACTGCTTTGGAGCAATAATATTCTCTTCTGTGAATGATTCGTATCCGTCAAGATTGTATGCGTATGCAGTAATGTTCCCCTTCAGAATGTTGTTGAAAAGCAGGGTGAAAAGGTTCATGCTCTCTCCAATTGGTTCTACGGGATAATAGAGCGACGCATTCTGTTCCACTTCAAGGTCAAGCGTACGGTATACCTCGCGCTTCCAGTCAACCTCCTGCGGTGTGACAGTTCCGGGGTACTGGCTCTTTGCTCTTTCTGTAACCTGTGGTGATGTTGCAGTAGAACCCTTCTTCTTTTCTGTTGTATTCACCTTGCGTGTAGGTGGTTGTGCCATGCTGTTCTGTGCAACAAGCATAACTGCCATTACAATCAATATTTTGCTGATGTAGTGCATACTATTATTGTTTTTGTTGTTTTATTAATTTATAATCACCTCAAGTGTTGTTGGTAACAGACGTTCTACATTGTCCGGTCCAATAGCTCTTACATGCGAAATATAGAATCTCTTGCCTCGTCCAAGGTTGCGGAACATATCCTTCTGCTGTTGCGAGAATGATGTACCCTGGGATTTCAAAGGAACTGCATTACCCATGTTGTCATAGAATACGGTTTCGAACGAAAGGACTTTGAATCCGATGTTCAACAGTCCGTCGTCAATGGCTGCAACGATACCGTTAGTACTCATAAGTGACTGTTTGCTGAAAGGTGTTCCTCCGCGGTAACGCTGTGTATTTCCATCCTTGTCCTTGTATTCAATGAATGGAGTGGGGTCGGGGAGTTGGCGCACACGGAATGAATATTCACCCATACTCTGCTGCTTGCCCTCCTCGTTGCGTGCGGTAACTCCAATCTTCAGTTCCTCGCCAACTTTTGTCGGTACAACAACATAACCACCCTTTCCGTCGCCGGTTATAGTTCCGCTGCCACTGGAAATGCTTGCCGAAATGTTGTTTGCAGGAACGCCGGGGACCGATATGCTGACAGGGTTCGAGAAACCTGCATACAGCACGTTCATCAGCGAAGCACTTACTGTTGCGGTAGGCTCAACAACGGTGTAGTTCTGCGAGAAGTCGTAGCGTGTCTGTGAACCTGTTCCGTCGTTCACAAGCATATAACCGTTAAGGGTATAGTTTCCGGTGCTGTTGCATTGTGACTTATATTCACCGTTAGTGCTGTCGAACAACTTGTCGTTTATAAATATCTGAGGTCGTTGTGTGGAGTCTACAGCCGCAAGTATTATCTGGGCTGTGAACTCGCTTCCGCGTACCACGTTCTTCGATGTTGGAATGACAAGGGCGCGAATCTGGTTTACTCTCACATCTCCCAAGTCAATATTCTTTACAAGTGTATGCAGTACCTCGCCCTCAACGTAGCGCACGTCGTTCTGTATCTTTGTGAGCAGTGTTATGGCTGCAATGGCAGGCATATTCTCGAAATGGTATTCCTGCCAGTTTTTCAATAGTGAAATGTCGCGACGTGGAACATTGGTGCTGAGGCTTGTCTCGATAATGCTCTTCTGTACAGTGTCGCTAATCATCGACAGCATGTTGGTGCGGTATTCGGTAATTGCGTCATACAGCAACTGTCCCTCTCCGCTGCCTGGTGCCAGCATTACGTATGTCGATGCCTCAAGGTCTTCGCGGTTCTTCAAGTTCCTGAAATCGCCATCCGCTCCATCGGCTTTCTTTGCAATGCGCACTTTGAGTCTTTCGGCCAGGTTGTATATGGTATCGGACATCGCTTTCACGTTTTCGGCGCGCTCATACCATTCGCGGACCTTTTCGGGGTTCTGCTCCATGTAGTTCCTGAATGCGTCATACAGTACATCGTTCTGTTTTCCGGCATTCGTGGAACTGTTGCTCAGGCTCTCGTCGACCAAGGTGAAGCCGTTGAGCACATCCGATGATACGTTCAGTGCAAGCATCGCCATCAGAAGAACGTACATAAGGTTAATCATCTTCTGACGTGGTGAAACTTTCTGTTTTTTTATCTTCATCGTTGCTTGGATTACATTTGTGAACGGTTCATGTTGGTAGTCATGGCCTCAATCATTCGTGCATACAATTTGTTGAGTTCTTCTACCTGTGTTGCCATTATCTTGGTCTGTTCGTTGACCTTGTCTATGGCGTCAAGCTGTCCTCCTGCACTGCGCAACTGTATCTCGTAGAGTGCGTTTACGCCGGTGAGGTTGCGACTCAATGTCTCCATCTCCTGCATGTTGCTGCCAAGTGCCTCGGTCTGTTCCGATATGCGTTTTATGGCCTCGGTCAATGCGCGTACTTTCTCAACATAATCCTCGGTAGCCTTGTCCATCTCGCCAATATTTTCCAGGTTAGGTGTCTGTACCGGTGTTGTAGCAGGAGCGCCACCGCCAATAATGATTGGCGCGCCACTGTATGGAACCTGGCTACCTGTTGCAACGGGTGTTGCTGCTACAGGCTGTGCCTGTACAGGTTCTGTGGTTTCTGTTACAGACTCGTTTGGCTGTGCCGAAACTGTTGCGCTATTGGTTGCAGGCTGTCCGCCAATGAACGGCCCTCCAATGATGATAGGTCCGCTGCTTGCCATGCCGCCGGCAACAGCCTCTTCTCTTTTCTCCTCTTCGGCAACCTCGTAAGGGCGTTCAAAAGCCGAGAAGAAGAACACGAGAACCTCTGTACCCATACCCACGAAAAGCATTATGTTTGCGCCCGACATGTGTGTGAGTTTGAATAGAGTACCAAGGATAACGATTGCTGCACCCCAGCTGTACAGGTAGTTCAAAGTTGTCTTACCTTTTGCCGAGTCCATAAATTCCTGTATGGCTCTTATAAAACCTTTAGCCTTTTTCATATCTATGTTATGATTTCTTTTCGTTAATGAATGTTCTTGTTATCTGCGGTCGGTACCTGCGTAGCTTCTGACGCAACGGAAACCAATGTACGAGCGTGACTCGTTCTGGTATTCATATGAACGTGTAGCTCCCTGAATATATCTTACAGGATCTTTCCAGGAACCTCCTCGTGTAGTTTTCTTTTTCATGTAATATGGGTCTTCCTTGGCAGCGCGGTATTGCAGGTCGGGATTAATGTCGCTCATCTGCAGTACTCCGGCTTCGGTATATACTGTCGATGTCCACTCTGCAACGTTGCCGGCCATATCATACAGGCCGTTTGAGTTTGCCGAGAATATTCCGCAACGCGATGTTATAAGGCTGCCATCCTTGGTGTAGTTACCCTCACCCGGCTTATAGTTTGCATAGTAGCAACCAGCGTCGCTCTTTGTGTCGCCCTGTTCCCAAGGGAAACGGCTGCCCTCTTTGCCGCGTGCTGCGAACTCCCATTCGGCTTCCGATGGCAGACGGTAGCGCTGAATCCATTTTGACTGCGCGCCCAAACCTTTCAAAAGATAGTCGGTACGCCATGCGCAGAAAGCATTTGCCTGCTCCCAGCTTACACCAACAACAGGGTAGTTGTCGTAGTTGGGGTGGCTGAAGTATAGCTTGAGGTATGTCTCATTGTTGGCATTGGGGAAATCATTTACCCAGCATGTTGTATCGGGGTAAACGTTTACAATGTATGTATTGAGAAAATCGTATGGGCTTGACAATGGGCGGTTTATTGTTTCGCGCACAATCTTGCCGTCATCATCGACATACGCTGTGTCCTTTGAAATTGTGACAACTGCTTCAGGATTTGTGGGAATGTCGGTGTTGCGGTTACGCTCTTCGGGGTTTATGCGGTTCTTGCGAAGTGCAGCCTGTGTGTAGTCATATACCTCGTAACGGTAGTTCATCTGTGCTGCATCGAGCATCTTTTCACCGGTAATAGGGTTTGTTATGTATACGCTTTCAATAGCTCTCTGCTCATCCTCTGTAGGCTTTTTCCAGGGGATAGGCTTTCTCCAGTTGAGGTATGGTGTTATGGGCTCTCCATACTCATCCTCGGTGATCTTGTATGTTTCGTCACCTCCGTATGCTGGGTCGGCAAGGCGTTCGCGGATAATGGAGTCGCGTACCCAGAATACAAACTGACGGTATTTTGCATTTGAAACCTCGGTCTCATCCATCCAGAAAGCGTCCACTGATACTGTTTTCTGTGGCGCTCCGGTTCCCCATAGTGAATCGTTCTTTTCGTCACCAACCTTTATCGAGCCTCTCTGAACAAGAACCATCCCGTATGGTGTAGGCTCGTTCATGGCTGTACCGTTTATTCCGGTCACTTCGCCTCCCATGGCGTTGCCCATACCCATGCGCGAGTTCATACACGATACCATTGCAAGAGAGAGGGTAATAATTGACAGAAAAACAATTTTTTTCATCATTGTAAAATTCTTATACTGTTATGTTTATTCTTTTCTTTCTTGAACATGTCAAGGTTTATTCTGTAGCCCAGGAATATATCATGGCTTCCGTTCTTCGCGCCAATGCCCGAAGTGAATATTTCATATCCGTAGCTTGCTGTTATATTCATCATCTCAATTCCCAAAAACATGGCCACAGAGGTTCCAGGACTGTATGTGAGGCCACCAAAGTACTGCTTGTCATCGTAACTGTATGTGCCTCTTGCTGTAATGTCGGTGCGCCATGCAACAAGGTCGGTCATTACCTGCAGTGATGGCTGTACTGATATTAACGTATTTTTAACAGGAATATTGCATCCAGTCATAAAATTAAAGAACGGGTCAACCTGTATCTCGTTCTTTTCTCCCATGAGAATGAGTGGGGCATTGAGATGTATACCCGAAATTCCGGCATAGAATTTCTTGTTCCGGTAATATATTCCGGCACCAAAGTCGAAACTGTTGCCGTCGACCTTTCCGCTCGGGAATGCAGGGTCGTTGCCGTCTCCGCCAAAAATAAGTCCGCTGCCGTCAAAAGTGCAGTTTACAATTGCTATTTGTGCACCGGCGGCAAGTCTGCCACCGAATAGCTTGAAGCCGTAGGCATAGTTCAGGTATATGTGCTGGTTCGAGAAATGGCCGATATCATCATTGAGTGCTCCCAAACCCAGATTATGGTCGCTGCGCACGAAAGGTATGGGTGCATCAATGTTCAGCAGCATGCTTTTCGGGTTGTTCTCGAATCCCGATAGCTGGTTACCATATGCTGCGTATGCCATCATCTTTCCGCTCTCGCCTGCCGCAGCAGGGTTGTAGAAATTCTTCAGCTGCCAATAGTGGGTGAAGTGCACATCAAACTGTGCATTCACAGCAGTGAACACACACAGGCACAATGTAAAAACAGCTAAAAATCTCTTCATCCTATTATGCAAATCTTCCTTATCAACGCTAAAACAGCCTTAATATTATGTGTTGCTACATTTGTTGGTGTTTTAGGAAGTTTCTTAATCTGCAAATTTCGGTAAAAAAAATAAGAAAATAGCCAGTTCGGCGATAAAGTTGCTGTTTATATACAATAAAACAATAGGGCATGGCTTGCGCCATGCCCTATGTTTATAGTTTGATTATTGTCTATTTACTTGACAACAACCTTGGTAGAGCGGATAATGTTGCCCTTCTGCATTTTTACAAGATAAACACCGTCTGGTGTAGCTATCTGTGTTGGATTCTTCACAAACTCTACAAGCTTACCGTTGGCTGTATAGATCCAAGCCTTGTCGGCATTCTTGATAGCAATACCACTTTCAATAGCTTCTGCAGCAGATGTCTTGTTGACACTTACGTTCTCAACGCCCGTGCTTCCATCGGCGCATTCGGGCTCATCGGCCTCGCCTTTATCACGTGTGTCGGCTGCAACACGCCCAGGGTTGTTACCCTCGATCTTGGCATTGAAGTCGATAGTGAAGCCTTTTGCATGCAAACCTGTTGGGTTGAACATTCCCTGGAACCATGCGTCAGAGAATACAATACGCAGACGGCTGTTACCAGGTGTTGCATCCTCGGGAACCTTGAACGAGAATGTAAGACCCTCAGTCTCGAATTCGGGAGTTGCTGCACGGAGCTTTCCTGCAAAGAACAGACGTTCACCCTGTGGATCCTCGTCAATAGGTAGCGGATGATCAAAGTTGCCGCTTGCGTTTAGGTCGAGCCATCCTCCGGCAAAGCAGTAGCGCAAACCGTCAGGATTTACTGTTCCTGGGTGGTTGTTTGTTGTATCAAAACACTTGATAGTCATTGTAATCTCCTGTCCCTGTGATACAATAAGTGTGTGGTTGCGTGCGTCGGCATACTGTGAACCATCGATAACAGGACCATCGGCAACATATTCAAGGTTCTGGACAGCACCGGTTGTTTTGACCCACTCGACATATCGTTGCTGGCGAGCGATACCTGCGCCTTCGCAAGCTGGGTCCATAGCACTTACACCATAGGTATCTTCCTCTTCCTCGTCGGGAAGTTCGCTCTGTGGTGCGCGTGGTATCTCAACCCATACGATAGGTGAATATGTCTTGAGATCGGTAGACACGGCGCGTACACCAATTACAGGAGCGTCGTTCACGCTCTCAAAGCGTAGATTTGGTACAAGTGTTGCCCACTGCGATGTTGTACCCACAAGAGCTACCTTACCATCCTCGCCGTTCTTCATCATAATCTCGAAGTGGCTTATGTTTGCTTCATCATTGTATACGAGTCCCCAGTTTGCGCGTGATACAGCTGTAGCGTCAATATTCCAATGCAGTTTTACAGTCATTGATTTCTTGGTCTCGTTCTTGACCTCGGCCACAACGTCTGTTACGTTAGCCGGAGCAACCCAGTTGTTGTCATTGATTTCGAGTTTACCTACATACAACTGATAGTTGTCGCTGCTACCTTTGACGCGAAGGCCGATGTACTCTATTACGTCACCCTCGGCAATCTCATTCAATAATATGGTTCTCTCTTCCCAGCTGTTGCCGGCAACATTACCAACAGAGTATTCGTGCCATGTGTCGTTACCCTTCTCCTTTACAATGAGATACAGGTTTGTCTGCTTTACATCCTTCAGTGTCTTTACGGCAACCTTTGCATATGCGCCTTTACCGGCCTTAAGAGCTGTCTTGTAAAGAACTATGTCTGTACCGTTTGCAGTTGCTGCACCTGTGAGTTCAATACATGAACCTCCTGTATAAGCATCAAGGTGAGTGTAGTTCACGTCAATATCGGTGCTCACCTCTGTTGTGTTTGATTTGTAGCGCAACCAACGGTATGTAGGCACAATGTCTTGTGCACTCATATTATACCAGCTGCTTGCATGCGATTTCTTTCCTTTGTAGTAATAACGGTCACCGTTGCCCAATGTGAAATGTGTGCGGAATGGCAGGTTACCTTGTATTGCAGAGCGCTCGGGAATCCATGTTGCGATGCCGGCGAAGTCCACGAGTGGAAGTTTACCGTTTTCATCCTTTTCCCAATTGATTTTTCCACTGTTTGTACTAGTGACAGCAGGGCGTGTCACCGGGTTGCGGTATCCACCAGAGAATCCTCGCTCAAGCAGGCGCTGGTAGTTGCCCTGTGTGTCATGTGCACCGTCGCCCGAGTTGTAGCTCATGAAACGGCTCTGTCCGTGTTCACCCCATAGGCAAATGCCGCAACGGTGTGCTGCATTAACTAGATCTGCCTGTGTTGATGGGTCGTAGTCTCCACCATCGAGTGCTGTCCAGCGGCGGTCCATGCCAACAATCCATACTCCAGCATATAGGTCCTTGTTTGTTCCCATTGCAGCCTCGGCTGCAAGTACCGATTCGCCAATCTTGAACGAGAAGTCACCGTTGCTGTAGTTAAGCATTGTTGAGTGTGTACGGCCTGTTGAATTTCCGTATAGTTCGTTGGGGTATGTACTCAAATCGCTGATAGCACTGTATATTGTACTGTTGTAATCGGTAAAACCTACCTCGGCTGCATATTTGTAGAGTTGCTTGTGGACTCCCACAATGTCTGGCTCAAGGAAGCTCCAATCCTCCCAGTTGTAGTTGATACCGTCGGCACCAAAGTACATAAGGCAGTTGATGAGTGGCTTTACATATTTGTAGTTGCCTTTTGAATCCTTTTGGGTAATCATGGCGCTGTAAGTAGCATCACCGTCTCCGGTCCAGCTCTCAAAGAATGCTATACCGCTCATAATCTTTGTACCGTTGCGGTGAGCTGCGTCAACCCATGCACCAGGTGCCTGGAAGAATGAGTGGTTCCAAGAACCGAAAAGGTTGGTATATTGCCACATTGAGAACACATCGGCTGTAAATTTGTCGTTGGGATATCCACCCTTGCCGTCAGAACCCACATCCATTGGAATGTTCATGAAAAGCTCACGGTTCTCGTATGTAGATGGTACGAGACGGTCGGCGCGGCTCATGATCTCGGCACGGCGAACGTGTGAACGCACAAATGCAATGTCTGAAGCCTGGATACCTATTGCCTCAAATTCCTCCATGGTCGGGTAGTTGCGTCCGTCCTGCAGAACTTGATAAAAAAGTTCCAATATAGCCTTTGTGTCAAAGCCCGCAAAATCGTAGATATCGGGAATTACTTCAACCTCTTCAATTGCGTAGCAGTTACCCTCATCTGTTGTTATCCATTCGTCAACAAGCAGACCTGTTTCGCTACGGCCCACTACCTGTGTATTGAATCCTTGACGACCGATAGTGAGTTTCCAGGGGTATTCCTGGTTATCAACCTCTTCAATGTTTATTGGCATGAGTGGCTCGTCGTTGTATAGACCCGAACCAATGACATATCTCTGTGCACCTACGCTGTAGAGATAGTATTCTCCGTCAATCTCTTCAATCTTGAACTGCAACTCGGGTAGCTGTGGGTTGAATCCTACAACTGTCACTTCGGTTCCAGTATTGGCACATAGATATTCGTCGTTTGAATCACTGTACATAAGGAATGCACGTGCAGTGCGCAACGTGTAGACCTTGTCGTTGCTTAACTCCATCAAGTCGGTGACAGGCTTTGCCATAGCTGACAAGCATATCAACGAAACGAACATTAATAAAAGTCTTTTCATTGTCGATTAATTTATGGTTAGTTGTTTTATGTTTTGCTTTATTGGAAATTAGGTATATCCACATCCCACCACAGGCGTGTTGCCTGCTCGTCCGGACCATCGAGTGCGGGAATACCGCTAGCCTCTATTATGCCGGCTGTAATAGGGTCGGTAGGAACCCAAGGTATACGGCGTATAATCTCACCACTCTCAAGGCTGCCGTCACCGTCCTCAGTGTTCAGCACTGGGAACAACTTGGGATAGCCAGTACGGCGCAGTTCGGTCCATGCTTCAGTTGACAATGGGAAAAGTGCTATGTACTTCTGGGTAATGATTTTTTCAAGTTTTGTCTCATTGTCATCGTTCTCGTTCCATTCTACACCAATCTTTGTGACACTTTCCCAAGGCTCACCATCGCCAAGAGGATCTTCGCTTACATAATTGACAGGGTCCTTCTGTGCCAGATATGATTTGATGTATTTTGAGTATTGTGTCGATTGGTTGGGGTCTTCGAGATAGGCATTACGTATTCCTGTCTCATAGAATTTCTTTGCGTCACCTCCCATGTTCCAGCCGCGTATTGCGCCTTCGGCACGCAGGAACTCAACCTCGGACCACTTTATAAAGTAGAGAGGGCAACTCTTTGCTGCAACAACAGCATTGTCAAATGTAGAGTATGCCTGATACTTGTTAAGAGCGTATGTCTGTCCGTCTCCAACAAGTGTACCGGAGCGGATACCACATATACGTGTACCAGCAGGTGTCACTTCACCTGTACTTCTGTTTGTTATATCATATCCATTGGGAAGGAACAGATATTTTGTATATGGGTGGTCAAGGCTCATCAACAGGCTCTCGAACGAAGCACACAGACGCAGGTCGCCCCATGTATTTGCAATTTCAACAAGCGGGTGTGTCGCACCATAGTTGGCAGGGAATTGTCCGTGCTGGTCGTTCTTGCTGTTGATGACGCCGCCGGCAACAGCCTCCTCGGCCCATCGCTGTGCTGTTGTTGGCTCAACCTTTACAATGTGCATTGCCATGCGTAGCTTCAATGAGTTGGCAAGCTTTATGTATGAGCTCATGCTTGTGTCGTCCTTTATGAATGTGGTTTTGCAGTAGCTCTTCATCAGTGACTGTATCTTCTGTTTGTACCATTCGGGACGTTGCTCAAAATTGTTGAGGCATGCCGTAATTGTATCAAGGTTCTCCACAATACCATAGTAGATGGTCTTCAGGTCATTGTATACGTATGGCTCCTCAGAGTTCTGTTTATCCTCGAGGTATGTGTATGGTCCCGACAAGTCGGCCTGCTCCTGCGCACTAATGCAGTAATAGAGCAGGTTAATAGCCTTGATTTCGGGTATCGAGTCTACCAACGGGTGGTTGAGCAACGGCATTAGAGCATTCTTGGTCATGGTGTATGAGCCAAGAGGGTCGTTGTTGAACTCGGCCGAAATGTTGTAGGTTGATGTGAGTGTACCATACATGAAATCCTTGTGAGGTACTGTAAAGTATTGTGCATATAGGTCGGGACCAAGACTGTACTGACGCTGGTATGCGTGTGAGGCGGGAGCACCGCCGTCTTTTCCACCGCGCATGCAGTATTGTGCCGTAATACTCTGTTTCAGGTATATGCCAAGTGTGTCAATGGCAGCCTGTACTCCCTCGGGTGTCGGTTGCAAATGATAGGGAATGTTATTTACATCACCGGTATAAACGGTGGTCTCTGTCTGTACTGTGTTCTCGCCTCTTTCGTCACCCGGATCGTCGTAGTCAAGACACGACTGCATTGTTGCAGAAGCAAGGAGTAGTGAACCGGCGAGGATTATATATTTTTTCATATCTTTTTGTTTTTAGGATTTATAAATACCGCTTGACAGTCCTTGTCTTACAAGTTGACTTTAATGTTCAAACCGAATGAACGTGCCGATGGGTAGTTGAAGATGTCAATACCGCCCAATCCATTTGCTGTAGACAATGAAACATCCGGGTCAACAGGAGCGTCCTTGTAAATGAAGAACAGGTTACGGCATACGAACGAAATGTTCAGGTTCTTATAGTCGCCGAACAAGTTACGGAATGTGTAGCCCAACGACAATTCGCGCAAACGGAAATTTGTTGCGTCGTATATGTAGCTCGAAGCGTCGCTGCTACCAAGGAATGTATAGTAATCCTCAACGGCAACAAGGTCGCGTCCCTCGTTCAGGTACATGCCGTGGCGTCCGTCGGCTGTGTATATGTTGTTCTTCTCGGCATTGAGTCGTGCATTTCCACTGCGCTCCGATGCTCCAATCTTGTCAAGATAACCCTCGGTCAATGATATTACCTTTCCGCCAATGCGTCCGTTTATAAGGAAGAAGAGCGAGAAATCCTTATATGAGATTGTATTTGACCATGAGAGCTGGTATTTGCTGTTGACATTACCGGCATACTTCTGGAATTTCTTGTTTGAATCCTTTACACGCAGTTTGCCCGCAGAGGTTACGTTAACATAACCGCCAAGTGATGGCTTGCCATTTACGATGTACATGTCGCCGGCCTTGTGCGATAGTTCACCACGTCCCTCGGTGTTGTATTTGGCCTTTGTCTGTGTGCCGCCGTTTTCGTCGGTAACTGTAGTGTACTCAACATATACATCCTGCTTGTAACGTGTGAAGTCTGTTATGTATATGTCTCCGTATGAACCGCCCTTCTTGTATAGTACCTGTATTTTACCGTTTGCAAGTGATGTGGCCATCTCCTTGCTGTTGCCGAACTTGTCTTTGTTGGTCTCCTCAATCTCGTTATGATTGTATGAGAAGTTCACCGATGTCTTCCAGCGCAGGTCGCGGTTAATCTTGAAATCGTATCCGGTTGTTATTTCAATACCCTGGTTACGTATTATACCGCTGTTTACGGGCTGTGCCTTACCGTTTGTACCGGCAATCTCAAGATAGGAGTTGTGCATTGCCGAATTGTAGTATGTGACGTCGAGTGTAAGACAGTCGCGCAGGAACTGCATTTCAAGACCGGCCTCAAACGATTTTGTCTTCTCGGGCTGTGGAATGAAAGAGTTTCTTGATGTCACTCCTGCACTGCCCAATACATCGTTTGTAGAAACAGAGTTGTAGAATACGTTTGGAATGGAGTTACCCACCTCGGAGTAGCTCATGCGGAACTTTGCATAGTCGAACCACGATGGCAACTTTACAAGGTCGCTCACAATGGCATTTGCTCCAACACCCCAGTAACCGTAGCTCTCGTCTGTGCCAAGGTATGTGAACTGCTTGAACGGACGGTACCAGTCCTGACGGTAAGATGCGTCAACAAATACGACATCCTTCCAACCCACCTGTGCGGTAGCAAGTGCTGCCTGGTCCCAGTTCGAACTCTTGCTCTTTGTTGTAACACCGGGGCCACCATAGTTTGGTGCAAACTTGTTTATGACGGTTGGAATACCTGTTGACAGGCCGTTGATTGTCATGTCGGCTGTAGCGCTGCCTATGTATGTGTTGCTTGATGTACCTTTGATTGTGTGTCCTACATATCCTGTTGTTGCCGACAAAGACCAATCTGTACCCAACTGCCTGTTGTATGAAAGCATGTAGTCGGTATAGATTTCATTTGTGCGGCTGTTGTTCAGGTAGTATGTACCATAACGATACATTTCGGTATCGTACCATGTGGTAGCATAACGACCGCCTTCATCCTGGTATTTGGCG
>JAFZFM010000139.1 GCA_017555865.1 Bacteroidaceae bacterium | reverse complement strand
TCCTGTCGCTGCAAGTGGGGTGCTATAATCTGCCAATGACTATAGAACCCCACTTGAGATATATGGCTTTTACCCTTTTATCCTTCCTATAAAATGCAACAACGGGAATTTGCGTTTGCGTTTGATATCAACAATAAGTACCACTCCTTCGTTGGTGAGTGTCTTTAGCTCAAGGGAATCATCCTCGGCAATGAGGTAGCTACGCAGTTCACTCATTGCAACATTATACAACGCCTGGGCATCCTTGCTGTCGCGGTTCCATATCCTGCGGCATATATCCTCTTTAAGCAGTCTGTATTCGGGTGCTGAGTCAACAAACACCTTCAGCACCTCGGCTCTCTTGTCGGTAAGTGACAGCTTGCCACCGTTCCAATAGTAAACAGTGTTTGTATTGAAGTCTATGCAGGTGTTGCCGATGAACTTTACATTCTGCATATAACGCAGTCTCTTGGGTAGATATATTGCAGGCAGGTACAGCAGGGCGATGAGTGCCAAGGCTACGAACTGCCATTTTGCCAACGGTTCCATTCCTTTTACAATCTCACTTGCAGGGATATCAACAGTACCTATTATCTTGCCCTGTCCGCATATACCTAATGATACGCTGTCCGTTGTAAAGCCCTCAACCTCTCTTGCCTGGAATGTGAGGACATAGGGAGCATTCACATTCATACTATCCTCGGAAACAAACATATCAAAAAGGCTTTTTGCATATACGGCTGTTGCAACATCGGCCTTTATACCTAACCTTGTTACCATATTCTTGAACAGCGAGTCGGTTACGGAGAAGTAGTAGTCAAACTGCTGTTTATTGCTCACAAGGAAACCGGTTTCAGTAATATCGTGGTCATATTTTAAATAACTGTCAGGGTTATAGAATTTAGGGGAAATGACAACTTCTCCTTCTTCCATTTCAATATACAGGTTCTTGTTTTTAGGGAAATCATCGGAACAAGTACCATTATCGCTATAGAATTCATTTTTTATAATCATTATACTGTCACACCACGTGCGTGCTTCCTGTTTGAACTCGCGGTTTATTGTGCCGTGCAGTTCGTCGCGGTGGTCGTTGTAGTTGAAAAGGTAAGATAACGCAAACAACGCAACGGAGATAATGATGTAGATGTATCTGTTCATTCCTGAAAAATTTATGTCCGCAAAAATACTCTTTTTAGGCACTATCGGGCAAGAAATAGAGGCGAAATCGCATTTTTAGCCATCTAAAATCAACTTTTTAGACGTCTAAAAGACGTTTTTTAGATTTATTCTTTTGCCGTGGGTGAAATGTCACCACAACACAGTTGCATATAGATCTTGCAAACTCAAAAAAACTCGAAATAGCCAATAAAGTAATGGAAACTCTAAAAAGAGGTGGGAATAAAAAGGCTAAATGTAGGGAGAAACTATTATATTTGCGTTGAAAAGTAGGTGGAAATATCTGTAAGGTAGGGAGAAAACTGCAAAAGGTGGGGAGAAACCAACAAAAAGTAGGGATAAAGTCATAGCCTTACTCTCGGAAGATGGCAAGTTGAGTGCTGTAGCTCTTGCCGAAAAGATTGGTATTTCAGCCAAAGCCATAGAAAAACATCTTGCCAACCTTAAAGCCGAAGGCATCATAGAACGTATCGGCCCGGCCAAGGGCGGATATTGGAAAATCAGGTAGTACACTCAAAACTTGTACGAACATTTATGAGACAATATATATCAATAGTCATTCTTGCGCTCTGTCTGGTGGCTTGTAACAGACACTCGAAGCATTGGGAAACGCTGGCGCAGGTAGAAACCTTTATTGTACAAAGGCCTGATAGTGCATTGGCAGTCCTGGAGAGGATTGATACCGAGGAGCTGTCAAGTAAAGAGGAAAAAGCAAAGCACGCTTTGCTGTTGTCTATGGCATTTGATAAGAATGTCATAGACAGAACCGACTTCGAGGTACTTCAGCCGGCCATAGATTATTATAAGGATAATGGTTCTGCAACCGATAGACTTCGTACCTGCTATTATCAGGGCAGGATATACGAAAATCAAGGAAACTTGGCTCAGGCAATGACCTGTTTTTGCGAGGGCATAGAGCAAGGTGCCGGTTCGGAAGACTTGCTGACCAAAGCGAACCTGTATTTTTCACAGGGCAGAATACAGGAATTGTTGTTTGAGTGGGATAAAGAGATTGATGTCCTACTCAAGGCCGCAGAACTGTACAAAGCAGTGGGGCGACAGAACAGCTATTACAATTGCCTTGCCAAAGTCTTGAATGCCTATACTCAAAAAAAGGATTACGCACAGGTTGAAAAATATATCGCGATATTGAAGACGGACTTGCATATGGTCAGCCCTTCAATTATGGCGGACTTCTATAATGCTTATATCACACATGTAGCAAGCCGTTCTACACCTGAAAGAACTCGCCAGGTATTGGACGAGTACCTCACATTGATTCCGGAGAATAAATTAGACTACAGTTCAATAGCTCTTGCCTATTTTGAGCTTGGAGAGTATGAGAAAGCTCTCAATGCCATAAAAAAGGATACTGTTTTAGAAACCTACACATCACAGACAAGGCATCATGCACTGCTTGCGGATATATATCGCAAGAAAGG
>JAFZFM010000138.1 GCA_017555865.1 Bacteroidaceae bacterium | reverse complement strand
CATTCTGCGTGCAAACGCCGACGCACCCTTTGTAAGCCAATCTGCTCCAAGGATTACAAGCACTATTCCTACAATGAAACTCAATATAGACAAAACCATCAGATATACTTTTATAATTGATAGAGTGGGTGACCCAAAGCATATGGGCCGCCCACTTTAGTCATCCTACCCTTATCTTTTAATGACAACACCGGAGCTGCAAGTATCACTTGCCCTTTTCCATCTCCTCCTCTACCAAATGTATTTTCTTGAGAACGAGTTGAGCATCCTGTTTAAGTTTCTCAACCTTCTGACGCATTACATCCACAAGGCTTGCTCCCTTCTTGTTTGACACACTCAAGAAGCCAATATTGTTCTCATATGTTGCAATCTCATTCTTCATAGCCTCATATTGGCGGATAAGATGTTCACGCTCACGTTGCAGACTGCTGCCGCCCTTATTCATATTGGTACGGAAGTTTGCCAGTTTACGTTCGTTTGCACTCACATGCAAAGCCTCGTACAAGGCATTGGTAGCCTGCTTATACTCCTTATACACCTTATCTTTTTCCTTGAAAGGAACAAATCCGATACTATTCCATTCCTGTGTAATAGCAGCAAGTTGTCTGGTCTGCTCATCGCCCGGCAAAGTACTGTCAATAGCCTTTATTTTTTCTATTACCTCGTGTTTGCGTTTAAGGTTCTCCTGTTCCTCGTTACGTTGCGATGATGTTGCAGCATTTCGTTTCTCATAGAAAGCGTCACATGCACCAATAAAGCGTTTCCACAAAGCCTCGGAGTATTTCTGAGCAACTGGGCCAACCTCTTTCCACTCCTTCTGCAATTTAGACAATTTCTCGGCAGTAGCCTTCCAATCTTCACTGTCCTTCAATTTCTCGGCCTGTTCACAAAGTTCTTTCTTGCGCTCAAGATTCTTGGCAAGAACATTCTTTGACTCCTTGAAGAATTCACTCTTCTGTTTGAAGAACTCATCGCATGCAGCACGGAAACGTTCGAATATCTTCAAGTTCATCTTTTGCGGAGCAAAGCCAATCTCCTTCCAGCTAGCCTGCAGGTCAAGAACTGTCTGTGTTGCAGTATTCCATGCCTGATAGGTTGTAAACGAAGCCATATCGAGTTTCTCTATCTCCTCACAAATAGCTGTCTTTTTATCGAGATTCTCCTGTTCCTTTTCTTTCTTTGCCTCAAAGTGTTCCTGATGACGACGGTTCACGACTGTTGAAGCCGCTTTGAAACGGTTCCATATCTCCTCGCGCAATTCCGGAGCAACAGGACCAGCCTCACGATATTCGCTATGCAACTGCTGCAACTGGCGGAAAGCAAGAATTACATCTGTCTCGTTTTCAAGAGCCTCGGCCGATTCACAAAGGCGTGTCTTGATTTCAAGATTCTTCTTGAAGTCATACTCACGGAACTCGTGATTTATCTTCAGTACATCATAGAACTGCTCTACAAACAACTGATACTGTTTCCACAATGTTGCAACCTTGTCCTGAGGAACACTCTTTATCTCTTTCCAACGTGCCTGCACCGCCTTGAACTCTGCGACCTCGGGAGTACCCTCGGCAGCCTTTTGTACAAGCTGCTGCAACTTCTCAAGGAGAGCTGTTTTCTCTTCAAGGTTCTTGTTCATTTCGGCCTCCTGCGCTGCCATCCATGCACTGCGCTTGCCCTTGATGACACCCATACAAGTTTTGAATTCCTCTTCAAGTTCATCGGGCTGTGGTATAAAGAGGTCGGGATCACCGCCACCTGCAACAAACTCCTTAAGAGCCTGCTCCAATTCAGCAGTACGCAGACGATAGAACACCACCTTCATTGCCTCAACCTCAGATTTATTATTGAGCGTATCATCACTCTCGGCAATAGCCTTGAGTCTTTCAATAACCTCCTGACGTGTTGTAATGCGTGAGTTCACATTCTCTTCGTCCTGCGACACTTCTTCTGTTGACACTTGTGGAGTCTCCTCTTCAAGGCAGTTCTGCTCTATAAAATCTGTCGCAACGGCATTTACAGCCTCTTCAGGAGAACTCGCAATGTTCAGCTCTTGTGGCTGCACATTCGATTTTACACTTTCGCTCATTTCTATTATATTTAATGTTATTAATCTTGTGTTGTCCCTGACAGACAACAGGCTCTTTCAACCTTTTGGTCAAAAGACATTTATGCAAATATAGCAACTTATTTCATAAGGTGTCCTACAATTTTACAAAATTTTTGGAACACACATTGTCACAACAACTGTTTTAAATGGAAATATTGTTCCAATCCCAAGCAAATCGCTCAATATCCTCTTCAATAAGCGGATTACCCATCTGTACCTCGATGAATGTAAGTTCCGATATGGCCATCAATGTATGAAGGTGTCCTACCGGTATTATGACAGTATCACCAGCTTTTACACGTCTTAATTCACCGTTCAGCACAAAGTATCCTTCACCCGAGACAAAAGTCCACACCTCGGAGCGGTGATAGTGTTTTTGATACGATATTGACTTGCCTGGTTTCAGCGTCATGCTTTTTGTCAACGAGTGGGAACCGTCGGCAAAAATTGTATCATCCAGCACACGGTATTCGCCCCAACGGCGTTCCTCGTACATAGGACGACTATCAACCTTATCCACATAAGGTTTTATAGTTTCCGAAGCCTCCTTACCACAGATAATTATACCATCGTAACCTGCCGCAACCACAGCATTCTCAATACCAACGCAAACGATTGGCAATCCTAGTTCATTTATTACAGTGGTATTTCTTGAGCAATCATCAATGACGACATTACCCATTACAGGAACCGGCAACTCCTCGGCAAGCGTATTCCATGTGCCCAAATCCTTCCACTTTCCACCATAAGGAACAACAGCAACCGAAGCAGCCTTCTCGGCCACCTCATAATCGAAACTGATTTTTGGAAATCCCGAATATCGCGAACGCAAGCCTGCAAAATCATCAGCCTTGATATAGCCCTTGACCATATCCATAATATAACCCAAACGGAAAGCGAACACACCGCCGTTCCAAAATGCACCCTGCTCCAGAAGAGCCTTGGCATTTTCCTCATCGGGTTTTTCTGTAAAACGCTGTACTATGCGATACTCACCGCCAGACTCTCCCGGAACCGGCACCACATAGCCATATTTTGTTGAAGGATATGTAGGAGTAATTCCCATAAGCACAAGATCGGCTACACGTTGCTCGACACAAGATGCCATCTTGCATATTGTTTCAAAATAGCACTTTTCGGTATATGTATCACATGGCATGACCACTACCACCTCATCGGTTGCAACACCCTTTTCCATTGCTATATATGCAGCAGACAAAGCTATCGCTGGAAACGTATCGCGACGTTCCGGTTCTGCAACTACATCAACCTTTGTGCCAAGCTGGGTTTCAATGATATCGAGCTGTGCCTCACCTGTTGCAATAGTAACAGATGGAGATGGAACTGTTTCGTATATCTGACGGACAACGCGTTGCACCATTGATTCCTTTTCGCCCGCCGGTGACTGCAGCAACTGCAGGAACTGCTTTGAACGTATTCCGTTTGACAATGGCCAAAGTCGTTTTCCGGAACCTCCGGAGAGTAGTATTATATGCATGATATTTGAATTTCTTTGTTTTAATCGTGCGAATATACAACAAAGAAACGAAAGTGAACACTAAAAGCCGAATATTTGTTGAATGAGCAGTTTTTGAACAACGGCCATTGAGTTGCCGGGAGCAGCAAAAATATATGATATATTGCATAGCACATTGCTCTACCGTACAAGAACACAAAGCCACCGTTCTGCCAAAATGTCAGTCACAGATAACTGGCACTTTTTTTGCTTCATATATCAACAGCAAGGTGCTATGCACCATATTAAAATAACAACCTAAAAACTTAACAATATGCAAAAAGGAAACATTGGGGTAACAACCGAGAACATTTTCCCCGTAATCAAGAAATTTTTGTACAGTGACCATGAAATTTTCCTGCGCGAGATAGTATCCAACGCTATTGACGCGACACAGAAACTGAAAACATTATACGAAAAGGGCGAGTTCAAGGGCGAACTTGGAACCCCCAAGGTAACTGTAACTCTTGGAACAGACACCATAACAGTGAGCGACAACGGTATTGGACTGACAGCTGAAGAGATTGAGAAATACATTAACCAGATAGCCCTTTCGGGTGCTACAGACTTCCTTGAGAAGTACAAGGATACAGCAAACAGTATCATTGGTCACTTTGGTCTTGGATTCTACTCGGCATTCATGGTTTCAAAGAAAGTAGAGATTGTCACAAAATCATACAAGGATGGCGCACAAGCCGTTAAATGGAGTTGCGACGGCAGTCCGGAATACACACTCGAAGATGTAGAAAAGAGTGAGCGCGGAACAGATATCATAATGTATATCGACGAAGAAAGCAAGGAGTTCCTGAGCGAGAGCCGCATTAGCGGAATCCTGAACAAATACTGCCGCTTCTTGCCTGTTGAAATTGCATTCGGCAAAAAGAAAGAGTGGAAAGAGGGCAAGCAGATTGAAACAGACGAGGACAATATCATAAACGACACCACTCCGCTGTGGACACGCAAGCCAAGCGAGCTCAAGGACGAAGACTACAAGGATTTCTACCGCAAGCTCTACCCCATGAGCGACGAGCCCCTGTTCTGGATTCATCTGAACGTTGATTTCCCTTTTCATCTCACAGGTGTACTCTACTTCCCAAAGGTAAAGAGCAATCTTGAGTTACAGAAGAACAAGATTCTGCTTTTCTGCAACCAAGTATATGTAACCGACGAGGTAGAGGGTATTGTACCCGATTTCCTCACACTAATGCATGGTGTAATTGACTCGCCCGATATTCCATTGAACGTGTCACGTTCATATCTGCAGAGCGACTCTAATGTAAAGAAGATATCAACATACATCTCAAAGAAGGTTTCGGACCGTCTGGCACAGATTTTCAAGAACGACCGCAAGGAGTTCGAGGAGAAATGGAATGATTTGAAGATTTTCATCCACTACGGCATGCTTACCGAGGAGGATTTCTATGACAAAGCAAGCAAATTTTCTCTGCTTCAGGACACCGACGGAAACAAGTACACCTATGAAGAGTACAAGAACCTTGTTTCTGCAGAACAGACCGACAAGGAGGGAAATACTATCTACCTGTACTCAAACAACAAGGAGAAGGAGTACAGTTTTATCGAGAATGCAAAGAACAAGGGTTACAATGTGCTGTTGCTCGACGGCCAGCTCGACGTAGCACTTGTAAGCCTGCTGGAGCGCAAGTTTGAAAAGACACGCTTCACACGTGTCGACAGCGACAGCATAGAGAACCTGATAGTAAAGGACGAGATAAAAGGCAGCGCACTTACAACTTCTGAACGAGAGGTCATAACAGGTATTTTCGAAAGCCAACTCCCCCAAATGGAGAAGAAGGAATTCACAGTACAGACACAACCAATGGGAGAAAACGGGGCGCCTGTCATGATTACCCAGGCCGAATACATGCGACGCATGAAGGAGATGGCCTCAATACAGGCAGGTATGTCATTCTATGGCGACATGCCCGACATGTACAATGTACTGCTCAACGAGGAGCACCCGCTCATAAAGCGAGTACTTGAAAACGCAAGTTCCGATTGCGCAGCCAAGCTAAAACCAATAGATGAGAAGAAGGAGTCACTCGAGAGCCGCAGAAAAGCATTGTACGACGCGCGCAACGGCAAAAAAGAGGACGAAGTTTCACAGGGCGAGAAAGATGAGCTGTTTGAGATTGAGAAAGAAATTACAGCAGCGAAGAGCGAAAAGGAGGCTATACTTGCCGAGTATGCAGCCGAAAACAGCACTGTAAAACAACTCATCGACATTACACTACTGCAAAACAACATGCTTAGCGGTGAAGCGCTGAACAACTTTGTAAAGCGCAGTATTGAGTTGATGAAGTAACAGGCTATAAGCAATCTCCTGCCTGCCGTTAAAAACAGATGGCAATGGCAGGAGATTCTATAAACAGGCAAAATAGCAAAGCGATACAAAGGAGAACCATCACAAACCTCAAAAAAAAAATGAAAGCCGAAGTCAACCCACAAGAGACATCACGAGCCGACGCCTTTTCGCTATGGATGACATCACCAATGCCAATGGTTACATTGACCAGGACATTCAATATAAGCAGAGTAGTAAAAGCCTGCAAAAAAAGCGGAATAAAATTCAACGCACAACTCTGTTGGTGTATTGGAACTGCAGCAAGCAAAATTAGTGAATTCTACATTCTGCCCGAGCAAGGGAAGCTATACAAGTATGACAAGATAGCCATAAATGTCATAGTAAACAACAGTAAAGGAGGAATCAATTCATGCGACATACCGCTATATGCCGACATTAAACAGTTCGCTGCCGAATATGACAAACTGACTACAAGAACTGCACTGGAAAGCAAGAGTTCATTCCTTGAAGACCACATGATAATAGGCACCTCGGCAATGACCGAGAGCGAACTCGACAGCATAATAAACCAATACACCGACAAATTCTGCAATCCCATGGTAATGTGGGGCAAATACCGTAAGAAACTTTTCAGAACCGAGTTGCCAATTTCGTTCCAGTTCCATCATGTACAGATGGATGGCGGACACGGAGCACGTTTTCTTGAGTCGCTACAACAGGAAATATACAAGTTATGACAACGCCAGACATCAATAATTCAACCAAGGAGGAACGCCGTGCGTATGTACTGGAAGCATGGAAATGCCTTCACGACTGCGAAATGTGCGGTAAATGCCGCATACTGCGAGGGCGGGACCCGGAAACGTTGTATGACGATTACATAGAAGGCAAACGCAACTACATTGATGTAACATTGGAAATAAGAAAATAAGAAAAACAAATTATACCCCTCCAATATAACAAGAAGGATGGCAACACAAGTTTGCCATCCTTCTTGTTATATATCAAGCAATATTATTCAGCCTTTGGCTTTCTAACACACTTTCTCTTTGGTTTCTCCTCGGCTACAGCCTCCTCAGCCTCTGCTGCAACAGCCTTCTTAGCTGCCTTCTTCTCCTTGGTAGCAAGTTTTGTCTTCAACTGCTCTACCTCGGCCTCGAGCTGTACGATCTCAACCTCCTGGTTCTCAATCATCTGCTGCAATGCACCAAGTTCCTCATTATCCATATCGGGATACTGGGCACGTACACGTGCAAGGAAGTCACCAAGAATGTTCATATAGTTGGTGAACGCATCGTATGGAGATTCATAGATACAACGCTCAGTGATGATACCGTTCTGCTTTGTAGTCATGAATCGAAGGTTCTCGGCAGCCTGCAAGTAGTCGAAATCCTGCTTCAACTTCTTGTCATCGGTAAGCATTATACGCTCGGCAACGCTATAGAGCTTATTGAAAGCCTCACGCTGCAATGTGTTACCCAACCAAGAACTTGCGTCACGCTCCTCATCCATCCATGAGAGTGGGTAAGGTACTTCAAGAGCGCCTACTGACTTGTGGTTGTCAATAACCTCTGATGGTGTAGAGAATGTAATACCCTTAGCGGCAGCACAAGCTGGCAATGCCTTGAGGAAATCGAGGATATGTGACTCCAGTGGCTGTGCCATACCAATGGCAGCAAGGTTCATGAAGATATTGATAACCTTCTCCTCTTCCGGGAACTGTGAAATCCAGTCGATATATGTCTCAGCGAACAATGGATACTCACTCCAATCGGGGTTAGAGAAACGGAGAGAGATATCGTCTGACAGTTTGTAGTCACGGAGCAGAAGCTTCAGGTTAGAAGCCAATGCACAGTTGTACACGAAGTGAGGGCTCTTCCATGCGAGAATGTGCTTTGCACCCTCGGACAACATACCCTTGAAGCCCATCTGAGAAGCCATCTCACCAATCTCGTCGGAATAGATGAGACCAGAGTTGCGCAATACTTTAGGTTTCTTGCCAAAGAGTTCCTTGATCTTACGGTTCTGACGCATAACCTCTTCCATGAATACCTCTTTAGAAGCCAAAGATGAGAGGCCGTGTGAATATGGCTCACACAAGAACTCGCAACAACCGGTCTTGTTGATTTCGTGCAACAGCTCAATTACCTGTGGAGCATAAAGCTCAAGCATCTCAAGACCTACACCCGAAACCGAGAACGCAACCTTGAATGCACCATTGCTCTCGCGAATCATCTCAAGAAGAGTCTGCAAAGCGGGAACGTATGACTTCTCGGCAAGCTCGAATGTCATGCTCTCGTTGGCATAGTCATCGTAGTAGTAGTGATCTGTACCTATGTCAAAGAAACGATAACGTTTCAACTGTCTAATCTGATGTAACTCAAAATAGAAACAAATTGTTTTCATATTATTCATCAATTTTAATTATTACCAACCCAATACTTTTTCATACATTCTGCGCAAGCGGAGTGCTACGTCTTCCCATGTTATGCTGTCAACCTCCTTGCGACCTTCAACCTTAAGATACTCATACAACGATTCGTTGTTGCAGATTGAATAAATAGCGTCGGCCATAGCATTGATATCCCAATAATCGGTCTTGATACACTTGTCGAGAATCTCGGCACAACCAGACTGTTTTGAAATAATTGTAGGAACGTCGCACTGCATTGCCTCAAGCGGAGAGATACCGAAAGGCTCGCTCACAGATGGCATGATATACACATCACTGGCCTTGAGACACTCGTAAACCTGACGTCCACGCATGAAACCGGGGAAGTGGAAACGGTCCGATATACCACGCTGTGCAACCAGACGTATCATATCGTTCATCATGTCACCGCTACCGGCCATACAGAAACGGATATTCTTTGTCTTTTTAAGAACCTGTGCTGCAGCCTCAACAAAATATTCAGGTCCCTTCTGCATTGTTATACGACCAAGGAAAGTTACAACCTTTTCATTAGGTATCTTATTTGGAACAATGTCAAGGATCTCCTGCTCAAGCGGAGTCACCGCGTTGTGCAATGTTGAAACTTTGCTGGGGTGCTGATGATATTTGTGGATTACAGTCTGGCGTGTAAGCTCACTCACACAGAAGATGTGATCGGCATTGTCCATACCGTTCTTCTCAATGGCATATACTGTAGGATTCACATTACCACGGCTACGGTCAAAATCGGTAGCATGCACATGGATTACAAGTTTCTTGCCCGACACCTGTTTTGCATGTATTCCGGCAGGATATGTCAACCAGTCGTGTGAGTGGATAATATCAAACTCCTCGGTACGTGCAACCACACCGGCTATTATAGAGTAATTATTGATCTCTTCATGAAGATTCTCGGGATAACCGCCGGCAAACTCCATACAGCCAAGATCATTTGTGTTCATATAGCCAAAATCGCTATAGATATTCTCACGGTAACGGTAGTACTCCTCGGGAGTCATAACTTTACCGACACGTGAATTCACATAGTCGTAATTGACATCCTTCCACACAATGGGCACAGAGTTCATGGCCACAATTCTGAGGAAACTGTTATCTTCATCACCATAGGGTTTGGGGATACAGAACTTTATTTCAACGTCTCCTTGCTGAACAAAGCCCTTGGTGAGTCCGTAGCTTGCTGTGCCGAGTCCGCCCGAAATATGAGGGGGGAACTCCCAACCAAACATTAATACTTTCATATTTATTATCCCTCCATTTTAGATTCGTACTGTTTTAGAATTTGGCTTGTTCTAAGAATTGCAGCCACGTTCATTGCAAATGCAACTGCACCACGTCCCTTGAACGGTGGGTTACCATCGAATACTTCGGGGATAGAACCAATACAGTGCTGAACGATTTCATCTTCAAAGCCAATCATCTGGCGCTGTACGAATGAAACTCCGCTTAGCTTGTATATCTTTAGATAAGCCTCGTAGTAGAAACCACCAAGCCATGGCCATGCAGTACCCTGATGGTATGCATAATCGCGCTGAATCTGCTGACCTACATAGTTGGGGTTATAGCCCACACTCTTGGGAGAGAGTGAACGCAAGCCACGGGGTGTAAGCAACTCCTTGGTCACTGTATCAAGAACTTTCTTCTTTTGTTTTGAATCGAGTGGCGAGTAATCAAGTGCCACTGCAAATATCATATTGGGACGTACACTCCAGTCAACGTAGTCACCATCGACATAATCATAAAGATAACCGTACTCATTTATAAACACCTCGGTAAATGCCTTTCCCGCAAGCGGTATAAGACGAACCAATGTATTCTGTACCTCCTGATTATTTGTAAGTACCGCCAACTCCTCAATGAACTTGAGTGCATTATACCACAAGGCGTTGATTTCAACAACATAACCTGTACGTGGAACAACAGGACGGCCGTTGGCTGTAGAGTTCATCCATGTAACAGCCTTGTCTTTGCCATTTGTTGCAAGCAGACCATTCTGTGTAACACGCAGATTGCTGTGTTTGTTGTTACGGATGAAGTCGAATATATTCATTATCAAGTCACCGTATTTGTCACGGCAAGCCTCAAGACTGCACTCCTTTGCATACTGCTGGAGAGCCCAAATAGCCCACAAAAGGACATCGGGGTGTTCCATTTCATAAATCTTGCAGCTGACAGGTCGGTCATTGATAAAGTCTTCGATTGCGATACGCGCTGTCTTCATCACTCTCTCAAATTCGTCCACATGTCCCTGTGAAAGAGCCAGACCTGGAAGAGAAACAAACATATCACGCGCACGGCATTTGAACCAAGGATAACCGGCGAGAATATATGTACGGTCACCCTGAACATTGAAGAACTGGTTACCGGCACACTGCATACAATGCATGAAGTTATCACGTGGGTCACGGATATTCTCCTCGTGCTCAAAGGCAGCCTTCATTGTTCTTGTTGTCATTGGAGAGACACCACCCGAGAATACAATGCTTTCACCGGCCTTCATCTTAACCTCGAAATAACCGGGAACATACAAATCCTCGTTGAAGTCATAACCGCGCTCAAGTTCCTTCACATACTCTATACCACGATACCAGTCGGGCTGATATACGAAGTCATTCTTTTTGTTGAGCTGCATGTAAAGGTCGGGATAATCGGCATACATACGCATGCTTATACCGTTTTCAACCTCTTTGTAGCTACGGTCTGCAATATTGTTCTCGTGTGTATACTCGCGTACACTGCGGAACGCACAGAACGGGCGGAGACGCAATGTCACAGCCGTATTAGCTTTCAAAAGAGTGTAACGAATAAGGATTCTGTTCTCATGATGTACAAAAGCCTTCTCCTTCTTTAGCCAAACTCCACCAACATTGTATATTGTTGTTGGTACACGCTCCCAGGCAAACTCACGAATATACTTGTTGCCTCTCGGACTGAAGTTATCGGCGTTATACTTGTGCAAGCCCAAGTTAAACTCCGCACCATGCAGAACAACTGTCTCATCGAGCGATGAAAGCAATACATGGTTCTCGTCATCGAGTTCCGGAATGGGAACCACCAACAAGCCATGATACTTGCGGGTATTACAGTCAACAATTGTCGAACAGTGGTATGCACCCGAACGGTTAGTCCTCAGAATCTCCTTTTGCAACGACTCTTCCAAGTTCGTCATCAGCGTTTTTTCGAATCGCAAATAACTCATCTCGTACAATTTATATATTAAACGTTAAATCTAATCACACCCCCAAATGTAATAATTATAATATTCAAATACAAAGAACTAACGTCTTTTTTTAAAAAAAGCATAAAAAAAGCAAATTCTTTCAATTGCGGAAGAGCGAAAACACAGCTTTGAAACCTAAAGCATGATATGTGTAATTCTCAAAAGAGATAAAGAGACCGGCATTCACATATGGAGTATCGACACCGTATCCACACTCGATATATGGACGCAGGCTTGATATGAACAAGATATTGCTATACAGAGCCTCGCTCTTTATAAAGCTTACAGAGGGAACCATTTTTTGCATGAAAAGGAATGGAGCCTCATAGGTAAAGCTCGCACGCACATATTTATTCGCCGAATTGTACCACTCCGAATCAAGAAGCTGGAACGCACCACTCAATTCATCATCCTTATCCAGCGGCAGGTCATTATTCTTAAGGAATGCATAGTTTACAAAATAGAGATCTTTTGTATAGAAATAGCCGCCGGTTCCCAGGCGCATATACAACGAAGCATTCGAAGGCAAAGAGTGCATATACTGCATATCGAGTTCAACTCTGGTATATATTCCATTAGACCCCAAGACACGACTCATTCCCTGCTCTACATCAAGAACAAAACGCGGCATTCGGGAACCAAGATTCACTTTACGACCATTATCTATATAATAATACATTCCCGGGTGCCATGTCAACCTTAAGTGTGGCGCCAATTGATTATAGTTTTTCTTCAACAAAACTCCATTCACTTCGAGCCCCAGAGCGCTGCCCGACATTGTGCGTCTATAGTAGTTTGTACCCATCTGTAATTCCAAGCCATTTGCTATCTCAAATTGCCAGTTGCCCTTTATATGGAAGTCCCGGTAATAGACAAACGGTCTTGAGGAAATATTCATAGTATCAACTGCAGCCTTCTCTATTTCATCAAGCATTATACAGCTATAAAGACTACTTCCGCGTCCAATGTCGAACACCAACGCAGAACGTTTAAGCGGATTAACTTCGAGAAAGCCTTCAAGCCCCCAATAGAATTCGTGTTTCTTGAAATTGTATCCTATCATTGGACGCATCCCGAAGCGTCTTTCACGCGAGAGCTGTTTTCTGAAGCGAAACGACAGCTTATATGCCAAGCCTCGGCTTGTACTATATGACAGACATGACGGGTTCAGGACAGGAGGAATTACAAGGTCGCTGCTACCCCAGGCCAACGAATGACTGCTGATAGCCTTGTCACCCAAAGCCCACAGCATATTCTTTACATCACCTTCGCGAATAAGCGGTTCCAGTTTTCTTTCGCCGTGCAGGTTTATACCTTTTTTAATATACAACAAGGAATCGGCTTGCGACAGTGGCCAGTGGCGGTGTCTATCGGCAAACTCCTTGGCACTATCAAAACGGACTCCGGAAAGGCGGTCTTTAGAAAGTGTCAAGTTGTATCCTCTGTCAAGATTGGACAATGGCCTGCGCTCCTGCAGAGAGAGATAATCAAAGTTGGCAGCAACATCAACTGCAAGGCGATTCAACGCAAATGCATAATCGATATGCAAATCAACCCCTTTCACAACATATCTCTCAAGTCCATTTTCGCCCAAACGGCATTCGACAGAAAATTCACACTCCTCATCCCAGCCTTGAACAAAAAGAATTGCCGGCAACATATCATCCAGGCGCACAGCAAACCATCCCTTATTAAATAACTGTATATTATCAAACCTGGATTCAAATCCAACATAAAGCAATCCTTTTGAAGCCTGCAAGGAATCTACGCTGTAATTATAATAGTCCAAATTCGAGGGATACAATGGTGACAAATGCTTGGAGTCGAAGAGCTTTTCGCCAAATATTTGTGGTGTCATAAAAAAGAGAACCTTATCCATCTCTCCACTGCTACGTTCAAATGTAGAGTGCGACGCCACACGCCTGATTTCGGGCAAAGAGTTATACATACAGTTCACGTAGTAGAACAGTTCCGCCACATACTCATTTTCATCACGGTCAAAGTGTGTCATACTTGGGATTATATTGAGAAGCCAATTCTTACGGGCAACATCAACGCGTTCTCTCATATACAAACGAGCGCTCAACGACTCGACACCCGCAGAATCGGCAGCAACATTGCCGGCTACCTGCTTCATAAATTCATGTATACGCAAGTCGCTTTGCTCTGCTGCAAATAAAGCAACAGAGCAAACCAGCATAGTCATCAATATAATAATGAAACGTCGCATCAACACAAAGGTTCTACATATATCCCAACAACAAAGGCACACAATGTGTGCCTTTGTTATCACAAAATAGCGGCTCTAACCTTGAGCAACCTGTCAAGCAGCGGCTCAAGCAGGTCGAGCTGCAGCATATTGGCACCATCACTCTTTGCCACAGCAGGATTCTCATGAGTCTCAATGAAAAGACCATCTGCACCAACAGCTATTGCAGCCTTGGCTATAGTCTCAATCATCTGGGGCATACCACCTGTAACACCCGCAGTCTGGTTTGGTTGCTGCAACGAGTGGGTAATATCCATCACCACAGGGTAACCAAATGTCTTCATCTGTGGAATTGAACGGAAGTCGACAACAAGATCCTGATAACCGAAAGTTGTTCCACGCTCAGTAAGCATAACATGACCTGCACCACCTTCGGAAACAACCTTCTCTGCTGCAAACTTCATAGCTTCGGGAGACAGGAACTGTCCTTTCTTTATATTTACCACTCTGCCGGTTTTGGCTGCAGCCACAAGCAGATCGGTCTGACGACACAAAAACGCCGGTATCTGCAGAATATCAACATATTCTGCAGCCATTTCAGCCTCTTCGGCCGAATGTATATCAGTAACAACCGGAATATTGAATGTCTCACGCACACGACGCAGAACACGCAATGCATTTTCATCACCTATACCCGTAAATGAATCAAGACGCGAACGGTTCGCCTTGCGGTAAGAACCCTTGAAAACATAAGGAATCCCTCTTGAGGCAGTCATTTCAACTATTCGCTCGGCAATATTCATTGCCATAGCCTCTCCTTCGATTACACAAGGACCGGCAAGCAGAAAAAAATTCTGGGTAGAAGTCAAATCTCTAATTGTCATAGCCTTTTATTTATTTTTGTCGGTATTATCAAATTAATCTCCTCGGGGAGTACGGTAACAGTCATTGGGAAAGTCGGTTTGAAAGGACGACCATCAATACCCAATCTTGCGCCACCCACCGATTCTATATATATTTCTGTTGAACGGAACGGTTCAACCAGTCTGAAATTAAGCATTTTTCGGAGCACCATCATATGAAGTCCTTCAAGAACTCCAAGCCATTTTGGCATTTTCACAGCCGAAACATCGAGCCAGCCATTATACGGTACAGCACTTGGGGTCATACCATAACCAAAGGAGTTTCCTATGCACAACATCATGAACTTCTTCTCAACAAACTGACTGTTAAGTTTGAATTTCATAAGGAAGTTCTGTCTATGGAACAACAGGTGCAGGAAAGCACGCAGACGATATACATATTTTGCAAGAAAACCCCTCTCCTTGTTGGCAAACTCCACAATATGAGCCGAGAGACCGATATTCAGCACATTAAGAAAATATCTTTTTGCCTCGACACCATCTTCAAGATAACTACAGCAACCAACATCAACCTTGCGCACACGATGTGCTATGATATTGTCAATAGCCATGCGATAATCATTGACCGACAGGCCCCAATACCCGGCAAAATCATTGGCAATACCATTGGGAATTATACCAAGTGATACAGTAGCCTTATTACGTGAAGACATTATTCCGTTTACTGCATCCTGCAAGGCACCATCTCCACCGACAAGCACAACAGTACCATAGCCATTATCGGCAAACATTCGTACCTGGCGTTCTACCGACTTGTAGTTTTCCGATTCTATATAGTCATATTCGACACCTTTGGTCGAGAGATACTCTCTTATCTCTTTCCAGCGCTTCATAGGCCTGAATGCTCCGGCCTGCGGCACATAGATTATACCCCAACGGTGGCGGTTTGTGTTACGCATATCAATCATACAACATATCCTTTATCTGTCGCACCAATTGCTCATGTGGCAAGGAGCCATCTACCCAATGTATGTGCACACCACGTTTTTCCATACCGCGGAACCAGGTCATCTGACGTTTTGCAAACTGGTGGATTGCTATTTCAAGACCTGCCACCATCTCATCATACCCCATTGCGCCGGTAAGGTAAAGAGTAAGGAATTTATACTCCAAACCATAGTATATCAACTGCTCAGGAGTAATTCCGCTATCGAGCAACGACTTCACCTCATCAACCATACCGGCATTCAGACGTTCGTGCAGACGGCGGGTGATTCTTTCGCGACGTATCTCCCTGTCGACAGACACACCAATTGTCAAGCTCTTCAATTGTGGGAACGAGCGCTCTTCAACAGGACGGGTAAGATAATATTCTTCAATCTCAATTGCACGTATGGCACGTTTTTTTGTATCAGTATCGGTATTGTTATGCAGTTCACGATATCCTGCAAGCATTGCAGTCAATTCCTCAAGACTCTTCTGTTCAAGTTCTGCACGCAATGCTTCGTTTTCGGGAACCGGCAAAAGTCGGTAACCCTTAAGTACAGACTCCACATACATACCACTGCCGCCACACATTACAGGGAAGCCGCCACGGCCATCAATACCATTATATGCAACAAGAAAATCGCGCTGGAACTCAAAAAGATTATACTTTTCACCAGCAGGGAGTATATCGAGCAAATGAGACGGCACTGTGACACCATTACGGGAATATTCTGCCACATCCTTACCGGTACCAATATCCATTCCCTTATATACCTGACGACTGTCGGCACTTATTATCTCGGCACCCGGGACAGCAAGCGCAAGACTCACAGCAAGGGATGTCTTTCCACAAGCTGTAGGGCCCACTATTGACAGCAAATCATATTTTTCTTTACGTTCCTGCATTATTGCACATATATTTTGCGAAGTTAATGCAAGTTAAGCGCATTAACAAAATTACTCGTTTAATTTTTGTTATAAAATACACGCCGTTCACTTATTTTCGGGAAGTGCAAAAACCAGAGGCGGACAACGATGTTAAAAAAAACAAAAACCGGAATCACAACATACTATTTTTGCAATTTAAGAGTTATAAGACAATAACGCAATAAATTTCCGACATGTACGAATCCCTATTACGCCTGCCATATTTCCAAGGGCTGAGTATAAACGATATAACAGCCATACTCGACAAGGTCACATTGGAGTTCAAAAAAATAAAGGAAGGCGACACTATTTATAACATTGGCGACAAGTGTGATACATTCAGCATTCTCACCCAAGGTGAGCTGCAGTGCTATTCTGTTTCGCCGGACAATACATACAGCATTACAGAAATCATAGACTCACCATTTGCCATAGAGCCAGAATCAATGTTCGGCTACGACACCTCGTACAAGAGCCGCTACACAGCAAAAAGCGAGTGTACAGTTCTTGTCATTGACAAGAAATTCCTTTTTAGCGACTTTATAAAACACAACATCTTCACCATCAACTTTCTGAACCTGATAAGCCACAGCACACAGAAACAGAGGCTAGCGATATGGAATTTCACACCAACAACCATCGAGGAACGCATAGTACATTTCATATTCATGCGTTGCAACACCCACAAAGGCGAAAAACGCATTTCAATTAAAATGGAAAGACTTGCAACCATTTTGTGCGAGACTCGCCTGAACATATCCAAAGCCCTGAACAACATGCAGGAAAACAACCTTATAGAACTGCACCGCAAGGAGATTGTTGTACCACAGATGGAGCTGCTGAAAAAAGAAACTGATAAACAATCTTGACAATAGCATATACAGGGTCCTCACACCCTACAACACCCGTCACTTTGGATTTGTAACACAAGCATTGCAAACCCAAAGCTACCAGATTCTTCGCACAGCCCAGGATGACAACAAAGAGAAAGAATAAATGAACACACAAAAGCTGTTCCGCTTTCACAAAGAGAAACGAGCGAAGCGAAGGGAGATTCAAACACCAAGTCACTTCTAACTTACAATCCGGAATTGATGAGTATCGGGGTCTGCAATCCGAAATTATCTTAGGGAATTATCCCCAACCCAACGCCCTCGGACTAAGCATACAAGGGAACAGCACTCAACATACAGCACCAAACAAAAAAAGACAAAAAACCAGTGGGAGAATCCACTGGTTTTATACCAAAAAGTTTTGCTGTATGAAGAGAACGACGAAACTCCGAGAATACAAGATTTGAGGGCTCCTGTCCTTTGTAATCCACCGGCTCTCTAAAGCTACCCGAAGGCGTGGCCCGCCATTG
>JAFZFM010000137.1 GCA_017555865.1 Bacteroidaceae bacterium | reverse complement strand
TGCCGACCTCCGTACAGACAAAAGCAGTATTTATCCCTGTTCAACAAGTGCGCCAGTTGAAGCATCGATATCGCCAGCATCGGTTTTGATTATACCCTTATAGAAAGGAGCTGCACAAGTATCAGAAACCTCAATATTTAATGTGGTACCCGATGCATCGGTCTCTTTTGCGCCCGATTCCTGGGTAACCTTCACATTTGTTGTGAACTTGTCGTTACCAATAACTCGGAACGAACCGTCACGTTCCTGGTAGATGAACAGTAGGTTCGATGCGTTGGCAAGACGTGCAAAGCCTGTAGCCTCCTCTCCCTTACCAGGGTGCTTGAATGTTGCCTTATTGATGAAACTCTTTGAAGGCTTATCGCCCTGTGAATCACAAATGACATTGGATGCAGAGTCATCAAGGTCAATAACCTTAAATGTTGCGTCAGCAACAAGAGTGAAATCACCTTTATAACAAGCAAGTTCACCCATCTTGACATTTTCATCACTTAAATTCGGGAGTTCCGGGTATTTGGCTATATTATCCTGCTGGATAAAGTACGCCTTGCGGCGGATACCAGGGAGTACCGTGGTACCGTCGCAAAAACGAAGAGAATCGTATAGATTCGAAGTAGAACATTTCTCACTCATAGTCTCTTTCTTTAAGCGTTGAACAATTTACCGACAAGCAATTTCTCAGGTGAGATAGTCTCGAACTGCACACCGAAGAACATTGTTGCGATGAACTGGAGAACAAAAGCAGAATGCTTCTCTACTGCGATGTTCTCCTCTTCACCTTTCTGGTTTACACCAACAAGCATATTGCCAGGAGTACTCAAGTGGATGAAGCCCGAGCCCTTCTTGTTAGCCATAGGAACGAACTCGATGTTCTCAAAGCCCTCGACAATCTTTTTCTCGTATGCAGTGTTATAAGGCACAGCACCGGTTGTAGCCTTATAATCCTTCATATAGGCGCGGTGAATCAATGGGTCACAGTAAAGCTTCAGCTTTGTTTCCTCAAGCAATAATTCATTGCCCGCCTCGCAGAACTGTGTGATCAAATCAACCGCATTGGTCTCATCGATTTTCTCTGAAAACTCGAACAGGTTACCCTTGGCAACTGAGATGTTACCCTCAGTAATGTCAGAGGTTGTAATTGTGTCAAAGCCGTTGAACAGGTCAATAGTCTTGTCACCATCAGCCTTACGCACTGCACCCCACAACGCTTTGTAAAGGTTATGACCAAGGCGGCCTGCATAGTAAGACAACACCTTCTGAACAATCTCTGTATGCTTCAGGGCCTCTCCCTTTGTTATGGCAGAGCCATAAAGCGACTGAACTACGGAGTTAGGTTTGAACTCGCGGACAACCGAGCCAAAGAAGGTGTAAAGTGTTCGACCGTTAATTTTGGTCTCGCTCTGGTCGATACGAGTGTCAGAGTATGGTCCGAACTGCATATCACCTTCCAACTGGCCGACAGTCTCGGCATAACGGATTCCCGTTCTCAAACTCATGTGCTGAAGTGCTGGAGCCAAAGCGTGCACAGGCATCATCAACAACTCTTTGCGTAATTTCTTGGCACCCTTGGCCAAGTCATCGTGTGAAATATTAACCATAATTAAAAAAGGTCTTTTACGCTGTTAAACATCTCCTTTGAGCGAGAAACGACATCGAAGTCCTCGGTCTCATTGGTATTTACAATCTCGGAATCCTCAGCACCAGCACCATTCTTCAGGTCCTCGATCTGAGTTTTAAGTTCAGCAATGGTACTGTCGCGGTTGGCGATAGTATCATCCTTTTCTGCGACGGAGTTCTCCAGTGAGGCAATGTGGTCCTCGACCTTCTGCATTTCATCACTAGTGATGGCAACTGCGCCCTCAGCGGTTGTGTCAAAATCCTCTTTGCCGAGAACCTTGCCCACGGAATTGAATTTCTTTTTCATTTGTGTTGAAGTATTAGAGTTATCGCCATTGTCAGTAGTTTCGGCTGCAGCCTCATTCTTCTTGCCTGTAATGGCATTGATGAAGCGCGTTACCCATGAAGGAGTCTCATCCTCAAAATTGACGTTCTCAACAGGAAGCCCCATATTAAGGAAGCGGTCTCGGTCAGCAATAGAAAGGTTCTGCTTTTTGTCATCGGCAGAAATCTCATCCACAAGACCTAGCTCAAGAGCTTCGCTTGCGTTCATCCACTTGCCCTGCTTGAGAACACTGAGGATTTCAGAGATAGGCTTGCCACAACGGTCAGCATAAAGCTGTGCGAGTACGACATCAATCTTGTCATTCTCTTTCTTGTTGGCTGTAAGGTCATCGATGAGCTTCTGAATCTGGTCGGCATTGTAACTGCCCCAGGCATCAATGAAGTTAGAACACTTGTGAACGAGGAAGAAAGAATATTTTCCCATCACGATTTTCTTTGCACCCATAGCTGCCACAGTAGCAGCTGATGCAGTAAAGCCAGAGATGTACGCAGTAACATCGCCGTGATCCTTGAACTGTTGCATTATGTCAAGGCCGTCATCGAGCAAACCTCCAGGAGAGGAGATAAGCACATCGACAGGCTGGTTCTTGTAACGGGACAAGACCTCACGCACATAAGTTTTGGAGCAGTTCCAGCAACCGATTGTAGTGTTAAGAATAAGATGATAGTTCATTTGCAATATAGTTTATGCAAATGAACGAAGTCAGGGAGATTAGTAAAAAGACCTATAATATAGCCATATAGCCCTTTATTAGTCTAAAATAGGCAATAAACCGAGAGTATTGGAGTACTCGACTGTCAGTGTAGTACCAGACTTCTCCGTAACGACAGAAGGGAAATTATCCGACGTTGTCGTAATAGGATATGGGGCACGTTCAGTACCCAAGAGATACTTTTCTCCCATCACTGTTGTCAATCTATAGCACAGATGCTTATTTGTCAGCAGGAACTGCTCCTTAAGAAAAGCAGTCATCTTGATATTATATATCGTATTTTTCTTGACAATCTTACTTGTAGAGGTTGCAGATGAGAGGCCGACGGTATCCATCAGCTGAAAATTACGCCACATATTCAGGAACACTCCTTTTCCTGGCACAACGGTTATGTCCTTGAGGAAACGAGACTCGATAAATTCCACTTTGTATATGTTCTTCAGTATAGTTGCCATAGTAGTTAATGGTTGTTAAATATAGTTATCAGTTCTAAAACCCGAAAAATCACTCATCTTGTCGGTTTTTTTTTCGTGTAAAATTTCGCAAATCGATTCCTTTTTCAGTATAAGCTTTCCTGATACGGAAATATTTCTGCCTGACTGTCTCGACAGAGTCAAGTGATATGCCGTGCATTTCGCACCAGGCAGCGATATGCGAATTCACCCCCTTGCCATCATCAACCATAGCAAGTTGGGCAAGTTCGTTCCACATATTCAGTCTGAACAGATCTTCGATTGACTCCGTTACAGCTTTCTTTGCACTATTGGAAAGATAGTTGTAATACTCTGCTGGTTTAGCTTTGGAATCAGGAATGCAGATGGCTGTCAATTCGCCGTTCGGATTGATTTCTACAGGAACATCTTTCGGCCTACGCTGGAGAAAAGTACGGACAACAGCATTCACATTGGAATGCTCGGGAAACGAGACAGGTTCGCCCAAAGAGTGAACCAGCCACTCTTTTAAGTAGGGTTTCAGTTTGATGTAAATACATAATTTGCTCATAACTATACACTTATTCCGCAAAATTAAGAAGAAAATGAGCAAAATCTGCTAAATAAAGCAGATTTTCCACAGACATATTTAGGTTTCTACATTTACTACATTTACTACATTTCTATAATCTATTGATTTACAGCATTATAAACAAAGATGTAAAATTCTACAAAGTAGAAAAAACAGCTATTTTGTAGAAAAAAAGGTAATGTAGTGAAATTTGTAGAACAATGTAGTAAGTATGTAGCGCTGTTTCTACAACGTAACTTCTTTATTATTAACATTGTAGAATATGTAGAATGTGTAGAAACAATTTTTGCCCGAAAAAAACACTTTTGTTCAAATCACACTCAAAACAGAAATAAAACAAAAGGGCGCTGTCTCCAGCACCCTCTGAACGCAAATAAAAACGCATTCCTATTCCTCTAATTCATAGAAATATCCAGTAACGAGTTTCTCGGTACCTTTTGCACCAACCTTATACTCCAGTTTCTCGCAAAGGAACTTTTTGTTATGTATGATGAAAGTAGAGTTCACTTTCAGTTGCTTCTCTGAAATGAATTTTATACAGTACTTGACCTGTGTACCTATGCTCTTCAGATGTTTGTAAACCTCGGAGTAGAACGTACGGAATTTGTACTTATGCCCGATGATAGTTCTGTATTCGGTATCGATGTTCAATGCTAGG
>JAFZFM010000136.1 GCA_017555865.1 Bacteroidaceae bacterium | reverse complement strand
GCCCGACCAATTGAATTGGTCGGGCTTGTTGTTTATATGTATTACTGTTATTTGAAAAGTTCTTTATATACCTCGCTTGGTAGAAGTTCCTTTAGCTTTAGAGGAACATATACCATTGAATATCCGCCTGGTTCCTCCTCGTAGTAAAGACCAATACTTTCTCCGTCGGGGAGAATACACATTGAAGAGTATGCCGAGCCGGTCTTTGAAACCTTTATCTCAGTCCATCCATTTGACAACTCTGTCGGGTTATATGTAGATGGGTCACTGCTCAATACCTTGTAGAATACCGATACATTGCTGCGGCTGTTTCCTGTGGGTGCCGACTGGAACAGCACATTGCCAATGCGCAAAGGTTCGCCGTTTGTGTCGTTGGCACCCCATTTGAGGTTACCTGCAGCGTCGGTCGATACAACACCGTCCCATTTGCCTTCGCCCTTTTCAATGTCTGTGTAATGGAATACGTTGAAGTAACGTCCATATCCCTTGCGACTACTCAGCAGCACGCTTCCGTTAGGCAGTTCCTCGCATTTAGGCTCGTTTCCAAATGGCGCCGGGCTTTCGGTGTAGTCCTTGCCAAGTTCACCAAGCAGGTTCCATGTCTTTCCAAAATCGTCGGAGTATATTGCATAGTTGTGGTGACGTCCACTGCCGGTGGCAACAGCCCATACTGCGCAATATATTCTGTAGTGTGTTCCAACCTTAATCTTCTTGCTCTGTGCAATGCGTCCTGCACCAATGAACATTGAGCCTACATGCGCTTTGCCTTCATTGTCCTTGAACAGAGGGTAAATATCGTATGTAACCTCCTGTGGTTTGCCGGCAACCCATTCTCCTGTCTCCTCGTTGTATTTGATTGTCAGACGTGATATGCGGTTGGGGTTTTCGGGGTTCTCGGCAGTGCCGGCACCATAGTTCCCGTGCCAGCAAAGACGGTTACCGCAAACACTCATGACAAGTATTTCGTTGCTCTCGCAGTCGGCAACAATTGCAGGATCGCCGAATCCTGTAAGCCATGTCTCTTTCGCAGCCTTTCCAACACCGTCTGCTATCATTACAGGCTCGCTCCAGCTGTATCCATCCCAATCTTTGCCGCTCTTTGTGCTATGACGCATTACAAGGTCTACTTCGCCAAAACCTATGTCGTTTCCGCATGGGCGGTAATCGTTGATTGCAAAAACATAGCCGTTTGCTGTTGTGGCAATGGCAGGGATTCGGTATGGCACTCCCTTCTCGTCGGGAGAGTAGAACAGATACTGGAACTTGTTCTCTTTGTCGGTTGTAATGGCTATTGAAACCTCCATGCCATCATGAGGCAACTGCTGTTCCTTGATTTCACTACCGTTGTTGATGTTAATATCCCATCCGTGGCATACAAGTCCTTTGCTAATGCTGAATGTAGCTCCTTCTGGCAGGTAACATTTGCGCGACTTGGGAAGATTATCCTTTGTGAGCATTATGTTGCTTGTAGCACCATTAATTGTAATGGCAATGTTGCCTATTCTTGTATTTGTGTCAAAGCCGCCATCCAACAGTGCCTCATACTTGAATGTAAGCGGGCGTTTTGTATTGATGACACTGAAATTCCACTCGCCACCTTTGTCGCTGCTTGAATAAAGCTTGATATCCCTTCCGGCACCGCCGAACATGTTGAAACTCATTTCCGGGTTCTCTTTTGGCGATATTGTGTAGCTTCCACTCTCTTTTTTTGTTAAAGTGAGTATTGTAGCGTACTTTTCCTTAACCAATGTGGCTGCCGAACCATTTTCGTTGCCATCAAGTTTCAAGGCATATTTTTTGCCGGCAACCTTGTTGTACATCTTGAAACCGTTCTCGTCTCCCACAAGATACCATATCTCCTCCTCGCCATATGTGGAGTTGCCGCTGCCTGCCACCATGCCTTCGTCGGTGCAGTTCAACTTGATTGCAAAACCTTTGTCGCGGTTGTTGGTGATGTGTACAGGTGTTCCTTTCTTGAACGATTTCGAGAATATCCCGGCATTTGCCATTGAAGTTGAAATGCCGGCAATAAATAACAACAGTAGTAGTAATTGCTTTTTCATGTCAAAAAATATTAGTCCTTAATATTGCAAAGAAAATAAAAATATATCATTAAACCAAAAAATATTATGAATAGGGGAGTGATGGTAAAAATACTCCTTTTACAGTTGCTTTTAATGCCTCTTTATACTATCTTCGCAAAAAATGTAATCAACAAAATATTTATATGAGCCAGATAGTTTCACCATCGTTGTTGTCGGCTAATTTCGGCAACCTTCAAGAGGATTTGAAAATGATTAACAGCAGTACATGCGATTGGCTGCACATTGATATTATGGATGGCGTCTTCGTACCCAATCTCTCATTCGGTCCTCCTGTTCTCAAATATGTTGCCGAATTGTGCGAGAAACCGCTTGATGTACATCTGATGGTGGTTGAACCAATGAACTATCTGCCTGCTGTAAAGGACTTGGGTGCCAAGATCATGAACATTCATTACGAAGCCTGCACCCATCTGCACCGTGCTGTAACACAAATCAAGGATGCCGGTATGATGGCCGGTGTCACATTGAACCCATCGACACCTGTATGTCTGCTCAAGGATATAATACATGAACTCGACCTCGTTCTGCTCATGAGCGTAAACCCTGGTTTTGGTGGCCAGAAGTTCATTCCACATACATTAAACAGGGTTCGTGAATTGCGTCAGCTTATTGAGGAGACAGGCTCAAAGGCTCTCATTGAGGTTGATGGTGGCGTAAATGTAGAGACCGGAAAGTTGCTTGCCGAAGCCGGTTCCGACGCTCTTGTGGCAGGTAATGCCGTATTCAAGGATAAGGCTCCCCATGATATAATTTCGGCTCTGCGTGCAATGTAATACAGTGTGACGGGAAATAATTTATTAAACGGGAATCCTCTTTTTAAATTGGCTTTGCCACTGATGGTTGGCATTGCCTTTGGTTGGTCCTTTGATATTGGACTGCACTATGCTGTGGCGTTGCTTGCCATGGCATTTGTGCTATTGTTGTGGGGTATGCATTCCTCGTCTCCGCGTAGCCTGTTTGCCGTTTCGGCAATGGCTGTCATGCTTTTCACCGGTGTGCTGCTGGAGAATTTTCAGAAAGAAGATTTAAGAGCAAAGTGGTGTGTAGAAGAACTGCAATACAAAGCACGCCTGCTCGAAGTTCCCGATGTTCGTGGAACAAGTGTCAAGGTGCTTGCCAATGTCTCTGTTTCTGATACTCTCTTGCCCAAAGGCATGCGTACGTGTGGCGATGTTTATCTTTATTTTCCTGTAACTGTCGATTCAGAACAACTTTGCGCTGGTGACTCGGTTTACTTCACAGGTGTAATTTCACCTTTTGCCAACTATGGCAACCCTGCCGAGTTCGATATTGAAGGGTATTACTATGTAAAGGGGATAACAGGCTCTCTGTTCCTTCGCGATGGAATGTGGGTACGCAGGGCATGTGATGAATGGCATCTCGGAACTGCTGCGCTTGAATTCCGCGACAGATTGATAACAGTCTACCGGGAACTTGGTTTTGAAGGCAAGGAACTCTCATTGCTCTCGGCTTTGACTCTTGGTGAGAAACGTGATTTTCCCAAGGAACTAAAAGAAAGCTATTCTGCGGCAGGTGCCGGTCATGTGCTTGCACTCTCTGGCCTGCATTTGGGCTTCATTTATATGATACTTATGTTCCTGTTGCCTTTGCGTGGCAGAAAGAAAATAGTGCTTGTTGCACGTGAGGCTGTAATAATTCTGCTGCTGTGGGGCTTTGCATTTGTTGCCGGTCTGTCACCATCGGTTGTACGTTCTGCAATACTGTTTACGCTAATATCCATTGGACGTTGTATAGGTAATGACAGCTCATCTATAAACTCCCTTTCATTTGCAGCAATAGTCATGCTGCTGTTTTCTCCACATCTGCTTTTCGATGTCAGTTTTCAACTCTCATTTGCGGCAGTATTCTCCATTATGTTGATAGCGCCACCTTTGCAGTCTTTGCTCAGGGTCGACGAACGCAACCGTGTTACGGCTTATATACTGAATTTGCTTATATTGTCGGTGGCAGCCCAAATTGGAACCCTTCCTTTTGTCTGGTACTACTTTGGCGTGTTCCCGCTTTATTTCATGCTGACAAATTTCCTGGTCATACCGTTTGCATTCATTATTGTGCTTATGGCTTTTGTCGTGTTGCTGCTCTCTTTTGTACCGTTTCTGCAGGGTGGTGTAGCAATGTTGTTAGGCAAGGTGTTGTATGCAATGAACTACGTGGTCGATGGAATCTCTTCGCTGCCGGGTGCCTCATACGAATTGCCGCCACTTGGAGTATTCGGTGCAATGCTGATGACCTTGTTTGTCATAGCCCTGCTATGGAGTGCCTTTGCCGGCCGTTGGCGTGCAACATTGGTGTTTGCCATTTGTGGCGCGCTGCTTGCCGGGATATACCTGTATTCAAGGCCGCTGGAGCCCGAAATGGATTGTCTTATTGTATACAACAACCGCAAGAATCCGCTTGTACATGCAGTCTCGGCCAATGGTACCAATTACCTTGCTTCCTCTGTTCCGCAGTCCGATGCCGAATATGATTATGTGGCAACTCCATATATAAGGCGTGAGGGGTTGCCGGTTCCGGTGTGGGCTGCAAGCGGGTACTCCGACTCCCTGTTTGTAAACAATGAAGGTCTGTTGCGCTTTTCGGGTGTGACGGTGAAACTTGTAGACAGTGACAACTGGAACGAGAATATCTATTCATGTCCGGTTGACGCAGTGTTGCTTTGCCGTGGATTCAAAGGTGATGTAAAGGAACTGCTTGATGTGTACCCTACACATTGCCTGCTGCTCGATGCTTCGCTTTATTCCCATAGTCGCCGTCGCATACAACGGGAGTGCGTAGCCCTGGATGTTGAGCCTGTTGATTTGTCGTCAACCGGTGCCGTTAAGATCGTACCGGGAAAAGACTCTTTTGAACTACTGTTCATGCGAGGTAAGTAGTTGCGCTGCAATATTGCTTTTTTGTACGTTGTTTGCTATCTTCGCAGAATAATAACTTATTTTGATAATATGCTTGAAAATATGATAGACCTATCACAGGTCGCTGTTGTAAAAAAAATGTTGGATAGTGCCGGACGTGTTGTCGTTATGGCACACAAGAACCCCGATGGCGATGCTGCCGGTTCTTCGCTTGCACTCTGCAATTATATCATGGGACTTGGCAAGGAAGTAACTGTTGTGTTGCCGAATGCTTTCCCCGACTTCCTCTCTTGGCTGCCTTCGGCCGGCAGTGTGCTCTTTTACGATGTTGAAGCAGACAAGGCAACCGAAAAGATTGCTGCAGCAGATATCCTCTTCTGTCTCGATTTTAACGTCATATCACGATTGGGCGATATGTCGGTGGCTGTCTCGGCAAGCAAGGCAACAAAAGTGCTTGTAGATCACCATCTGTTCCCTTCCAATGAATTTGATGTGAGTTTCTCACACCCCGAAGCATGCTCTACATCAGAACTTGTCTATAGGCTCATTACAGCCCTTTCGGGCGACGAGTGTGTAACTCACGATATTGCCCAGTGTATCTATACCGGAATGATGACCGATACCGGTGCGTTCACTTATGCTTCAATGCGCAAGGATATATATATCATAATTGCAGCATTGCTGAATAAGGGTTTTGACAAGGACAAAATCTATCGCAAGGTATTCTTTAACTATACCGTTTCGCGCATGAAACTTATGGGCTATGCGATGTACCGTAAATTAAAACTTTACAATAAATATAATACGGCACTCATAACCTTGAGCCACGAAGAACTAATGCGCTTCTTTGCAGTCAAGGGCGATACCGAAGGACTTGTGAACCAGCCCCTGCAGATAAAAGGTGTACGTTTTTCATGTTTCTTCCGCGAGGAACAGCCTGGTAAAATCAATGTGTCTCTGCGTAGTGTGGACGATTTTCCGTGCAACGAGGTGGCTGCAGAATTCTTCAACGGCGGTGGTCATAAGAACGCGTCGGGTGGTGAACTGCACTGCAGCATGGACGAGGCTGTAAGGCTGCTTCAACGTGCCATCCAGAAGTTCAAATCGGAACTCACTATGTGAAAACGCAAAAAAAATGTTATTTTGTGATTATTTGGCAATTCTGTGTGTGATTTTTATTTATAGTTTTTGTATCTTCGCAAAAAATTGTACATTTGTAAAAGCCCTTTAAAAGGGATTGTAAAAACTATGATTAGAAATTTTGTTTCAAAGTTTACACTTCTGTCGCTTTTGGCGTTACTTTTTGTGGCGTGTAACGACGCTGTGACATACTCCGAGATGAAGGAGAAAGAGCGCAATGCTGTAAACCGATTCATAAAGGAAAACGGTATCAAAGTCATATCGTTTGCCGATTTTGTTGCCAACGATTCAGTAACAGACGTTGCCAAGAACGAGTTCGTTGAAATCGATGGCGTGTATATGCAGATTGTGAATAACCCGGCAGATGCAGCCGATGCCCTTAAACTAAAGGATGGCGAAAGCAGGACATTCCTTGTACGATATAACGAGTACAATATTCAGGAAGGTGATACCATATCAACAAACATCTACATGGGTGAGCCCGACGAAATGCGTGTAACCAACAACAGTGGAACATTTTCAGCAACGTTTACATCGGGTGTCATGATGGCATTATATTCAACATCCTATGTTCCATCGGGATGGCTCACACCTTTCGGATTCCTCTATTTTACACGTTCTACCAGTAATCTTGCAAAGGTAAACCTTATTGTACCTCATACAAAAGGTACTTCAAATGCGTCAACTTATGTATATCCTTGTCTTTACAGCATAACATTCCAACCCGAGAGATCCTATGTGTATGATGAGGATTGAAACAGCAATCCAATAACTCTTAATTAACAGATATGACACTTATTAAATCAATTTCCGGTATCAGAGGTACAATCGGTGGTAGAGCCGATGAAGGTTTGACTCCTCTTGATGTAGTGAAACTAACTTCGGCGTATGCAGCGCTGATTCGTAAGACAACTACCAAGACAACAAATAAGATTGTTGTAGGTCGTGACGCTCGTCTGTCGGGTGATATGGTAAACAAGATTGTTTGCGGTACGCTCATGGGTATGGGCTTCGATGTTGTTGACATCGGTTTGGCTTCTACTCCAACAACAGAGGTTGCAGTTACCATGGAAGAGGCATGTGGTGGTATCATCCTTACAGCAAGCCACAATCCACGTCAGTGGAATGCTTTGAAGCTTCTTAACGAGAAGGGTGAGTTCCTGAATGCTGCCGAGGGCCAGGAGGTTCTTCGCATTGCTGCTGCCGAGGAATTTGATTACGCCGATGTAGAGACTCTTGGAAAGTACCGTCTTGACGAGACATACGATGACAAGCATATCGACGCTGTTCTTGCATTGCCTCTTGTTGATGTTGAGGCTATCAAGGCAGCCGGCTTTAAAGTTGCTATCGACTGTGTAAACTCAGTAGGTGGAGTTATTCTCCCAAAATTGTTCGAGAAATTGGGTATTACAAAGGTTGACAAACTCTATTGCGAGCCTACCGGTGATTTCCAGCACAACCCAGAGCCTCTTGCAAAGAACCTTGGCGACATCATGGGCTTGATGGCACAGGGTGGCAACGATGTTGCATTCGTCGTTGACCCCGATGTTGACCGTTTGGCTATCATCTGCGAGAATGGTGAGATGTATGGCGAGGAGTACACACTCGTTACTGTTGCCGACTATGTTCTTAAGCATACTCCTGGTAACACAGTGTCTAACCTCAGTTCAACACGTGCACTCCGCGATGTTACAAACGCTCACGGCTGCACATACACAGCTTCTGCAGTAGGTGAGGTTAACGTTGTTACAAAAATGCGTGAGACAAACGCCATCATTGGTGGTGAGGGTAACGGTGGTGTTATCTATCCTGCATGCCACGCAGGTCGCGACGCATTGGTGGGTATCTGCTTGTTCTTGAGCCACCTCGCTCATGAGAAAAAGACTGTAAGCGAATTGCGCGCTACATATCCTGCATACTTCATGGGTAAGAACCGCATTGATTTGAAACCTGGTTGCGATGTTGATGCTATCCTTGAGAAAATCAAGGCTACATACGCAGGCAAGGCCGAGATCAATACTGTCGATGGTGTCAAGCTCGACTTCCCCGAGACATGGGTTCACTTGCGCAAGAGTAACACCGAACCAATCATCCGTATCTATTCAGAGGGCCCAACACAGGAGGCTGCCGATGCTATTGGTGAAGAAATCCTTGCACTTGCAAACAGTTTGATGTAATTGACATCATAATTTATATTTTCGGAGTGTTCTTTTTAGAGCACTCCGTTTTTTTGTAACAAAATAGATGTAGTTCCAAATGCCGAACTTCAGTATTTATGTAATCGTCCCTCTTTTTTTACTTCGCTGTAGCCATTGCGGAATAGCTTATAGCTTGAACTTATAACCTTTAGGAGCTTTCTTTGAAGTACAGGAATGATACCCCGATATATATATGTACTGTCTTACTTGACCTTTAGAGTCTGTGATTCTATAGCAATCAATAAGGTTGTCTATGTTATTGGCTCTCATACTGCATACTCTTTCCCACGATATTGCGAGTCCGTCATCTGTCACCAACTTAGAAAGATAGTTGTTGGATGACAAGACACCATTAACAGGTACTGGATTAGTGGATTCTATTCCAAAATCTCCAAAGGCACCAGGAATTTCGTCATACTCTAAGCCATTGTTGTCTGGCATAAATCCCAATGCGCTTAATGCAACTTCCAAAAAGGCCGGATCATCAAAGCCCCTATTTTGCCTTATGAGTTTGGTGAAGACAAATTTCGCAAAAAGGTTGATTTGCCTGTCGGACAATCCGTCATCATGCTTCTCAATTCCGCGAATCAATGTCTCCTTATCACAATTACCCAGGAAAGCGCGCGTGCAGGCATACTTGAAAGTTCCTTCTATTCGGGAAGCAGGCACTCCTAATATGCTTGACAAATCTTTGAGCTCATCATGCAACTGAATCTCGCCCCCTGGAAACACAACTGTCAGTATCTGAGACATCACACCCGATAATTCTTTTGGTATCCCCGAAGAACTATCTTTTTTGCTAAACAATCTTTTGAAAAATCCGAAAGCCATATTATCAAGAGTTAAAATATTATCAAGTCAATATTGAAAACTCTTCCTTTAATCCGTGAGGGCTGATGATGAACCGCTAGGCTTATAGACAAAAAAGCGTGAGAGTTCATGTCAGTTACCCGTCCCGCTTTTCGAGGCCTTCGCATTGCCTATCAATGTAGAACGAACAACGCAGAAGCCTCACGCCGACATGTATATAACAAACCATTATACCAATAGTTGAATGATGTATAAACACCAAAACAAATGATATAATCGGCATGCATAAACACACCATAAGGCATCTACCGTTGCTACAATCTTGACATTGATTTAGAAGTTGCGAAGTTCCGAAAAGCCAAGAAAGAGCGTAAGTAAACGCTTTTCAATAATAAATACACATACACTTACATAACCATTGGCGAGGTTTAGCAAGCGATATGTAGTTGCAAATATACGTATAAGCGAGCGATAAATATCAAGTTTACTTGAATATTTTTCAAAGCAAGCGAAAGTATCTTCGAGGTTTACCTCAAATATAGTTAAATAAAATTTGAATCCTACTCTAAAGGGAGCTCATTGTAAAAACTCACCGTGTGAAATAAAAAAAGCTGCCATTTTGTGAATGACAGCCCTTAAGTATTGGTTATGGTTTACCTAAAAACGGTGGTTTTGGCTTTTCCCTCTCTTTGCTCTCTGCTCTCAGCTCTTTGCTCTTTCATCTTTGCTCTTTGACATCACGCGCTTTCCGTGACCCGCACGGCACGACTACACCGTGCTACGTGCGACCTATCACTGCGCGCACTGTTGATGCCTTTTGGCATTCATCTTTGCTCTTTGCTCTCTGCTCTTTGCTCTTTCATCTTTGCTCTCTGCTCTTTGCGTATCACGGCTGTTGGCGAGAGGTTCCAGAATCGCTTTGTCAGGTCGTTCAGTCGTTGTGGTGGTAATTCCAGCTCACTTGCAATGCGGCCCGCTGTTACATGGTGCTCCTGCGCCATCTCAATAATAGTAGCCTTTATCCTCTCGTCGAGCCATTTCTTCGGCTTCATACCATATATAGCAATGAACCTGTTGTTGAAGGTAGCCACCGACAGCCCCGACAATGTAATCAGTCGCGACACATTACCCTTTGCCTCAAGGTAATTATTCTCAATGAACGACTCAAAGTCGGCGCCACCCGAAAGAATCGGTCGCATGAAAGCCGTAATATCATCCTTGGCATAATACGACGACATAATATGAAAGAAGTAACTGTTCCATATATGGCATATACCACTGTGTCTTAGTTTCTGTTCGTGTATCTGCGTGTGAATAAGCATCAACAGGTCATCCATCGCCTTGCAGATAGGCAGCGTGTTGAACGAATAACCCTTTTTCGATGCGTGCTTGCAGAAGTATTCGAGCATCTCCTTGTCGCTGCGTATTATGGTAGTGGTGAACGCAAACATAATCACATCGGCATCCTCAACAGCCAACATATCAAACACACCCGCCTTTGGAACAAGCGCCATAGTGCCCTCGCCAATAACCTTGTTCTGGTACAATCGCGTGCTGAGCATGATAGCCCCCTTCTTTATCGAGAGTATATAATAATGCTTAGTCGATGGCTCCCGGTAGTGCTCATCCTTGGTCATTATAATGTGTGCAAACCCCGTTTCGTGGCCGTTCATGCGGCTCGCCATCTGCACAGCACCCCTTTTGCGTGTAATTTTTATCGGCTTTGGCATAGTTGTAATATATTGATACCCAAATGGATACCCCACCCTGAAAATAAAAACCGTTAAAGTGTGTATAAAAAACGTTACTTCGATTTTAGTGCGAAATTAATATTTTTTCTAAAAAATAACATATTTTTGGCACCGAAACCATAAACGACCGACCCAAATATGGATAAAGCCAATAACGAGTTTCCCCCGATAAGAGTACCATTACCCTCCTATACAGAGAAAATCGATGCCGTTGAAGAGTCGCTCAAGGAATGGGTAAAGCTCAGGCACTACCATCGTCCGGGAGTTAAGCTTTCAGAGGTTGCGGCAGAAACAGGCATTGCCTCCATACACATCTCTTACTGCGTAAGGAACCGAATGAAGATGAACTTCCCGGCATGGCTCAACAGCTTGCGCATAGAGGATG
>JAFZFM010000135.1 GCA_017555865.1 Bacteroidaceae bacterium | reverse complement strand
TAAGCAGCCACAAAAGGCGAAACAAACGGTCGGCGATATACGACGGAAAAATTAAAAAAAAGCTCAGTGTGAGGAGCAAAAAAGTTAAAAGGCTCACACCGGATCTGGCTTCAACCGCCAGATAAATTATTGCAAAGCAAGAGTAAAACACACAACACGCACAACGATTATGAAAGGTTACAAGACATTTACAAAAAAGCAAGGTTTCGAGGTTATAAACAAGTTCTTCAAGGGCGCGAAGATTAACAAGGTTTTTAATAGCCTATATGAGTTGAGCATCATTTTTACAACAGCCGAGGGCGAGGTGCTTGAGTTGTACACAAGTGGAGACAGCTGTTTTCAGAACAAAGGTAACGAGTATGTGATATGCTGAACGAGTTCGAGATATGGAGACTATGTGTAAAGGAATTTAGAAAGGTTATGAGACAAATTAGCGAAGAAAAGAAGAAACGCGCTCAGGAGCGCAGACAGCAGTTGAGCGCATTATCGCGCGAGTTGAAAGCAGTGGCCAACCTTACAGGAGAGCCCGATAACGTAAATGAGTTGCTGAAAGGTTATTACGCGACCACATACGGAACAACCGACCTCCGCACATTTGAGGAGTGGAAGAAAGCCGGCTACACAGTGAAGAAAGGGCAACAGTCTTTTATGATATGGGCAACCCCAAAGGCCACGAAGGCCGAACGTGAGAGAGTGGCCGAGGCAAAGGCTAAAGGAGAACACGCGACCGAAAAAGAGGATTATTTCCCGGTGTGCCACCTCTTCGACATAAAGCAAGTGCATACAATAACAAAATAAGCGGACACCGCGCTACAGGTGTATAGTATTAACTCCTTAAAATTTTATAACTATGGAGACAACAAAAAAGAACATCGAGAGTGCAAACGTAGTGAACAACGCAACAGCAGTGGCTACCACCCCCACACCCCCTGCAACCCCCAAGAACGAGAAAAAAGGCAAGGAGACCAAGCCTAAAAGCGAGGCAGAGCGCCAGGCCGAGCAGTTGCAGAAAGAAATGGAGCGCAAGCAAAAGGAACTCGCCGAGTGCCTCAAGGTGCTTGAGGCAAAGAAGGAGCTTTCGGCCAAGCGTTCGACATTCATCGACACGCTCGACAAGATTAACACCGCAGAAGAGGTGCTCAACGAGGATGATACTTTCGAGGTTACAAACTACCGCCTTATCTTTGCGAACTCGGGCGCACCCTCGTATCGCGAGGAGAGCATTTTCAAGATTTCCAACCGAGAACTGCTGTTGAACTTTGTGGATTTCATTCGCGACAAGATTAACAAGAAAATTGCCGAGATAGAGGCCGAACTCGTTAAATAACGGTCACTACAAGAAAAAAGGAGTAATGCACAGCGTTGCTCCTTTTTTTTGTGCATATTGCTGACCATATGCGCAAGGAACAGCTTTTTTTTGTGCACGTTTTGAAAAATCGCGCCGCCTTACGGCGGCAGTGGGTGTTCTGCGTACCTGGAACAGTTGCTTGTCTTTTTACTGTTTCAGAGCATTGTGTACTTTCGAACAAAATAAATTCAATGGCAGTAATACGCGAAATACAAGATAATGGTGCTAGTGGCCTGGCTTTCTCTACACATCTGCAGGAACTATGGATAGATGGAGCAAGTAATAGTGTCATTTTTTTAATAGCGCTTGGTGGTATAACCATCTTTTCGGCAGAATATGTTCCCGACGGTAATGGCGAGATAAGGCTATATAACTTGCGCCGTATTCTCGAGAGTCACATCGATGGCGTTTTCGCTGATTTCGTTTTCACGGTTAAGGAAAGTGGTAAGAGTGAACACTCTGTTTCGTATCGTGTATTCAAGACGGCAGTGCGAGTCTCTGAATGCGCGGAGGAGTTCTTGCCTTCGTTTTTCCTCACTACATTGATAAATCGGAAACTCACACAGCTCGGCAGATATGAGACTCTTTCGTTCTATCCGCAGAGTGCTTGCAGTGTATATGCTTTGGCTTCTTATTATACCGAATCGGGCATTGACACGAAAGAGGTGTCGCTCATGAGTGAGCAGGATGTTGTCCTCAATGTTGTAAATAGTGTAAATGTTTCGCCAAGTAGGTTTGTTGATGACTCCATGGGAGAACTTATCGGCTACGTTGTGCGAGCTGGAGAACGATCATTCTCCTTTGAGATAGATTCTACTCAAGCGAAAGCCGACCCAGCTCTGTTGTTTCTCAACAACTTCGGCTGTTGGGAAACTATGTATCTTACAGGAACAATCGAGACAGAATATGAGATAAAGCGTTCGCACGCTTATATAGACGGCAGATTCCGTCAGTACGATATCGATGATACCGAGTATTTTAAGGCAAACAGCGGTGTGCTGCTTGACAGTATGCTTCGCCTCGGTATGGACCTTGCACGGTCTAAATCTATTTTTTTGCTTGATTCTATGGGTGTGGCCGATGATGAAATTGTGCTTTCAGACTCTGAGATTAAATATGCCAATGATGATGACTCTATGCCCTCTTTTGATTACACATATCGCAGAGCTTCATTTGTTCCTGGTATGCTACATACTATTAGACCTCCGAAACTTTTTGACAAGACTTTTGACATTACTTTTAACTGATGGATAAGACTATTTACTACAAAGATGCTTTTAAGTTGCTTGAGATGGGTAAACCTGTCGATTTGAGACTTTGGAAATTATCGACTGGCGATATCCTTTCCTACAAGGGCGTTATATGCTTCTCGGCTTATCGACGCGGCGGTACTCACAAGGTGAGGTTCCCGAACGGGCAGGTTCGCGAGTTCAGAGATATTACACTTTTTGAGATTAACGGTAAAACTATATACAGATGATTGATAACAATACTGAGACTTATGGGGTTTATGAGATTTCCGACTCGGTACTTTGCAGTATCGAGACTGTAGATGACTCTTCTGCCATATTTGATGAGGATTTCTCTGGTGATGCCGTGCCCATTCCAGGCACGCAATTTAAGTATGTACCTTTCGGCCCTGATAATCAAATTCCCTATTCTTTAATGGGGGCTATTGGCAAGGATGAAATTCTTGCGCAGAATCAATATTTCAACGTTTTGACCTGTTATGGCAGCGGCCTGAAATATATCGACTATGAGACAAAGGAGCCTACTCGAGACCCCGAGATTAAACGCTTCTTCAATCGCAATTTTCTGCCTTCTTTATGGATCGAGCAGATTACGGATTTCAAATGGTTTTACTATGCTGTCAGCGTTATCATTCTGTCGCGTGACTCTTCAAAGATTGTGCAGCTCCGCCATAAGGAGGCTTGTCACTGCCGTTTTGAAAAGGCTGATGATAAGGGTAAAATAAATAATATATTTTATGCCGATTTTCGCAAGGGTACACCTGCGAAAGATGATATCGAGGTTATTCCCTTGTTGGACTTCATTGACCCTCTGGGTGATTTACTTGTTAGGATGGGAAAGGAACCGGGGAAAGATGGTAAGCGTCGAGTGAGAACGAATGAACGAAAATTCGCCATTGTTTCGCGATTTCCGACTCCAGGCCTTCAGTATTACCCCGTTCCTTACTATACCTCGATATTCAAAGGCCATTGGTATGATATCAAGCAGCTCATTGGTCTCGGAAAGAAGGCCAAACTCAAGAATTCGACTTCTGTCAAGTACATTGTAGAGGTACATAATGACTATTGGAAACATATCTGTTCCAATGAAGGTATATCCGACCCAAAGGAGAAAGCTGAGCGTATTAAGAAGGAGAAAGAGAATATTGTCAATTTTGTCACAGGTATCGAGAATTCGGGCAAGGTGTGGATTTCGGGATATTATATCAATCCTGATGGCAAAGAAATTTCTATGGTGAGAATCAATGTTGTGGATAAAGGCAAGGAGGGAGGCGATTGGGCTGAAGATATTGCAGAGGCTAACAATGTGATGTGTTATGCTTTCAATATTCACCCGAATCTCGTGGGTGCGACACCAGGTAAGTCGCAAACAAATAACTCAGGTAGCGATAAAAGGGAACTCTTTACACTCAAACAGTCACTTGAGGTGGCACCACACGACCTGCTTTGCAACATTCACAATGTAGTCATTGAGTATAACGGTTGGAGTGATAAGGTTTATCCTGATGTCCCTTTGATTATGCTCACTACTCTTGATAAGAAAAACGATGCGGTGAAAGTTTCTGCTAAAAATGGTACTCAAAAAGATCCTAACGATGAATAAGATTGATATCACTCAAGAGGTGTTCGAGAAATATTGTTACTCGGCCACAAACTGCAACAACCACGTCTATGAGGCTGTTGTTCCTCAATTAGAGACTACCCAGGAGAACCTATTCGGTACTCTCGGCCTTTATGCCATAGATGAACCTTCGGCTATAGAAAAAAGGCTTATCACGACAGCCATATGTGTTAAGGCATATGCTGATACTATTCCCCATCTTGACCTTGTTCTTACCGACAGTGGTTTTGGAGTCGTTTCTACAGAGAATATCACTCCGGCAAGCTCGGAACGTGTTAATCGTTTGCTCAAGAAACTGCTTGACGTGTATGATGATGCTTTCGATGCGATATTGTCTCTCTTGAGAAGACACGAGGAGTGGTATGATAGTGATATCGCAAAAGGATATTTCAGCACTTTCTTCTGGTCGGCTGAATATTTCCGTCGCAAGGCTTTCCCCGAAATATATCGCAGGGATTGCGCCAAATATCAGCCTCTTGTCACAATGGCCGAGGCAAGGATTCGTGATATCATTGGCGATGAGTTGGTTGATGAATTGTTGGCATGTATCCGACACAATGACATTACAGCGCATCAGACTCAAGTTATACAGCTTATACATAGCATCATATCGGCAGAGATATGTGATATGCACTCGGCCGATATACACCCGCTTGTGCAAACTTTGCTGAGATTCCTTGATACAATGATAGACTCGTTCCCGACCTATAAGGCTTCTTCGGCATACCAGGCACGGAAAAGCGGCAAGTTCGAGAACAAAAAAGAGAACGGAGCTTACTTTTTTGGGTAATATGGGAAAGTATAAACATACTGTTATAGCCAATGGGAATACGCTGGATTTCAAATTCCCTAAATGTTGGCAGGAACTTGATCAAAGGCAACTGAAGGCAGTGCTTGTTTTCCTATCAGCTTATGACCAGACAACAGCACTCTTGCGTATTACTCTTTACTTTGCCAATATGGTAATTGAAAAGGCAGAGGGTGGCTATGCCAAGTGTTGTGTTCATACATCTGAAGGAGCGATGCACTGCACTCTGTCATCAGAAGATATAACAGTACTTACTGAAGCTATGCAATGGGTAATGGAGCCTGGAATACACCCTGTGCTGCTCGATGAACTTGATGGACGCAAGGCGATTGATAAATTCTTGCATGGTGTTCCCTTTGAAACCTACCTTATGCTCGACAACTTGTACCAAGGATATTTAATGAGTAAAAATCCTGCCGCAGTAATAGATATTGCAAATCTTGTTTACTCGCACAATGTGGGCGGTAAAGAGTGGCCTGATGATGGCGCTAAAGCGCGTATTGAATCATTACAAAAATATGAACTTTTCGCAATCATTCAGTGGTATACTCAACTGAAGGCGCATTTCTCAAAGCATTTCAGTAACTTTTTCAAACGCACACAGGGTGGCAGTTCTCAATCTGTTGTCGAAGCAATGAATGCCCAGATACGCGCATTGACTGGTGGTGATGTCACCAAGGAGAAGGAAATCCTCGCCATTGATACATGGCGAGCCTTGACAGAACTCGATGCAAAGGCACGCGAGGCAGAAGAATTCAAGCAAGCAATGAAAAGATGATGGGAAAGTTTTTTTTTAATGCTCAAGAATATTTTGAGCGTTTATGTAATGAGAATAAATTGGCCGTGGCCGAAGGCTTCCATTTTGCTACTTGCCCAGGCATAGAGAACCTGGAGGGTGTAATCAATGAGTTACGCAAAGTTGCGAACTTCTTTGTGTTTGATGACACTACAGAGGGGCAGAACTTCCGCGGTAGCAGTGGCGGATATTTCCGCAAACGTGTTTTTACAGTTTCGTTGCTTCGACGTTATAGGATCAACGATATGGAAGACCGCGAGAAGCAGCTTGCAGTTTGTCGCGAACTTTACACCCAGATTGTATCCCGCCTTATCAAAGACAAGGCGGGATGCGATGATCTAATTTATCTCAAGACTGACAGCATATTTTATAGGGAGTTCAATAAATATATGTTCAGCGGTTGTACGGGACTCTGCTTTATGCTTGAGTGCTCCGAGCCTGAAAACCTTTGTTATAATGAAGAACAATGGCAGATGAAGTAAAGAATCAAAAGGAATACATCAAGGCCTGGACGGATATGATGATTGATATTTGGCAAGAGAAGATTGCCAAACACAACATAGTCCGTACTGGCTCCTTGATGAGCAGCTTCTCTGGAACTTCGACCGCAGATAGTACTCTTATCAAATGGGCTGGATATGGCATATATCAGGCTTTCGGTACAGGACGTGGCTACGCTCGAGGTAACGGCGGAGACCTTGAATTTCTGGATCCTGAATATAGGCGCGAAAATAGGCTGGACATACCGCGTAAGGTTGGCCCTGCTTGGGGAGGTTACAAGACAAGTGGCAAGCCTCGCAAGCGCAGGAACTGGTATTCGCATAAGCTCTACACCTCATTGGCTGTTTTCCGTCGAGCAATGACTGATATTTACGCTCATGAAGCATTAAATACCATTGTCGAGGAGTTGCGAAAATAGTGTCTTTTTACCTCCTTTTTGTGGTGGTTACTTTTGAAATACATTTTTCAAAATATAATCACTTATGAGTAAATTAACAAACCTACTTCCTCTTGCAGCTACTGTGCGAGATGCAACAGAAGAGCATGAGAACTCAGCTTCGCGAATTGGTGGTTTGTTCGTGTCTCTCATCCAGGCATTGATAGACACGATGCCAGAGGCGCAAATTGACGGCGCTTCTTTGGGCCATCAGGCTTCGGAGAGCAATTTCATCATTTCGATGAAGAAGAGGCTCAATGACGGTACTGAAGTTCCGCTGAACATTACGATTCCTGCGGCTTCTACCGCTAATGCTGGCCTACTGACTCCATCACTTCTGACAGAGTTGAGGACTGCTCTCAATTCTGCTGTGAACGCGGCCAATACCGCTCAGAACAGTGCAGATTCGGCAAACCATTCGATTGCTTCAATCAACACCACGGTAACATCGCTGCAGAACGGATTGGCTTCCGTTGAAACAACAGTCCTTCAGAATGTGACCAATATCGAGGGACTCTATCAGAATGTTACCGACATCTACGGCCAAATAGGTAAGCCTTCAGGCATTGCTACACTCGATGCGATGGGCAAGGTACCAGCAGCAAACCTTCCTGCTTTTGTTGATGATGTTGTTGAATTTAAGGCTTTTACTTCCGAAACTAATGTTGAGCCTGGCATTATAGCCGAAATGGCAGGAGGAATACCAATTCCTGTATATTTCAGTTCTACGCTGAATAGATTCGTGGCACATAATTATGAAGATAATAAATTCTTTAGTAATTGGCCTGGAGAGGAGTCCTTTCAAAGCAATTATATCCCTGTTTCGGGCAAGGTTTTTCTTTGTAAAGATGATGGTAAATGCTACCGTTGGAGTGGCTCTCAGTTGGCAGCTATTGGCTCTGACCTCACGCTGGGAGAGACTGCAAACACAGCTTTCCCTGGCAGTCGCGGTGTTGTGCTCGAGCAACAGGTTTCATCATTGCTAGGCAGCTCGCAATCGCAAAACTTGACTGTTGTAAATGTCAATACATGGAAAAAGACACCGACAACGGTGTATGACCTTGAGGCAGTTGTCTTAAATCTTGTCAATGCCGGGCGCTTGTCGGCTGGTATGGTCGTAGTGTATCTCTCACAGGATGGTTGGGTGGCAAAGCAATTCATCGGTGTGAACACAATTCAGTCATTCGAGAATTTAGATAACTGGAAGGACTTCGGCGGCTCCTCCGTCGGTAACATCTATAATGTAACGACTGAAATGCCAATCAGTGGATACTATTCGCTTTGTGACACGGAGAATGTCGGCAAGTCTGCTGTACATCTTGCATGGACTAAGAAAAAGGCCGCATTGGGCTTGATTCTCTCCTTCGAGATTGCTGCAGGAACGTGGAAAACGTATCAGTTCGTGGGCAAGTCTCTTACCGAGGAGCAGTGGATAAATCCCGAAAACTGGAAAGACTTCGGTTCGTTGGCCGCAGGATCCGAGCCTTTTATTATCATTGATAATATTGTAGGTGCGCCTACATTCGGTAATTTCTACACTCTTGAGAGTGCTTTGACGGCTCTTTTGGCACACCAAAAAGAGAAGGGCCTTACATATGCCAAGCCTGGTCTTGTTATCAGCTACAAGGTGGCTGAAAACAAGATGGAGACAAGGCAATTTCAAGGCTCGATTGCCGATTTCAACGAGCCGGCTCTTTGGAGTGAGTTCGGTGGTGGCTCAAGGATTGAACTTTCGGATGTTCCTGAAGTGGGTAGCGGAAAGGCTTTTTCGGCTGAAGGTGCACGTCATTACCTCCCGTCAAACCTTGTTGTCGATACCGAAACAGAGGGTGTTGTCAAGATTTCAATGCAGAACGCAGACGGCGATACCGTCGGCGATGAGATACAGTTCCCAGTTGGAACAGGTACCAGTGGCGGTAGTGCAACCATTGTGGCCATCGCGTTCAAGAACTCTCCTCTCTATGGCGCATACGGTGCGAACATTGCTACATCGGCGGCCATCCGTTCGGTATCATCGGCAACAGGGGTGGAGACGGAAAACAGTATCGAACGCATTGAACTTGTGGACCGCGATACCAACATCACCGTGTTTACGCAGACCGTCAATCAGCAAAGCTCCGCAGATCTGAATGACTATAGTTTTCCTATCGATTTTACACAGTTCTTTACAGCAGCAGGCTCAAAGAAATACAGGCTTGTTGCCTACGATGATACTGGTGCTACCGGTAGCAAGAATATCACAGTGACGGCTGTCGATGTTACTTGTACCTCTGTGCAGGTTCTGCAGTATTCTGCCGACAATCCCATAACACCGACAACGACAAGCGCGTCTGTACCTTTGTATAAGTTCGCCAATAATCAGAGCGATAAAGGTATATCAGCTCAGGTTGATATCAAGATCGGCGGCGAATGGCAACCGCTTGCAACTGCTGTCGTGCACGATAGCTTTACACACTCTGTCACCATCCGCCCGACTGAACTTGGACTCACTCACGGCAGTTACCCGATTCGCGTGCAGGGTACTGATATCGCTTCAGGTACCAAGGGTAATACCATCTACTCGGCCATAATGGTCGTTGATGAGGACAATACTACACCTATTGTCTCTATCCGCTATGATGATGCTAATAAT
>JAFZFM010000134.1 GCA_017555865.1 Bacteroidaceae bacterium | reverse complement strand
TTGAAGTCACCATAAGGACCACTCATGATAACCTTATCACCTGGTTTCAATGTAAAGATATATGATGATGCGATACCACAAGGTACATCCATGAAACCTGAACGGTCGGCCTTGAAAGGAGGTGTTGCTATACGCACTGTAAGCATGATGCGGTCGCCCTCGGCAGGATAGTTGGCCATTGAGTAGGCACGGATTGTCTCCTCGGTATTCTTACACTTGAGACCGAGCAAACCGAACTTTTCCCATGCAGGCAGATATTCATCACCAATGAGAGCCTTATCGATATCCTTGTCATATGTCATATCGTATGCAGGAATCTTGATCTGTGCGTATGAACCAGGAACAAAGTCCATGTGTTCACCCGGAGGCAAAGCAACAATAAACTCCTTGATGAAGGTTGCGACGTTCTTGTTAGAGATAACCTCGCACTCCCACTCCTTGACACCCATAACCGACTCGGGCACCTTGATTTCCATATCGTTCTTACACTTAACCTGACAGCCAAGACGCCAGTGAGCCTGCTGCTCCTTACGTGTAAAATGACTGGTCTCTGATGGAAGAATCTCACCACCACCCTCGGTTACCTGAAGCTTGCACTGACCGCAAGAACCCTTACCACCACAAGCCGATGGCAAGAAGATACCGTTATTGGCAAGTGTACCAAGAAGTGCACCACCTGCTTCAACTTCGACCTCTTTTTCTCCGTTAATCTTAACCTTGATATTTCCGCCAGGCAAAAGGAAACGCTTTGCCAACAGAAGGATAATCACCAATGCGATGATTACTACAAGGAAGACAGCTATACTTGAAAATATCAATTGTGTATCCATATCCTTAACTATTATTACATTTTAATACCAGAGAAGCACATGAACGCCATTGCCATAAGACCTACTGTAATAAAGGCAATACCAAGACCACGCAAAGGTTTGGGAACGTTGCAATACTCCATTTTCTCACGTATAGCTGCAAACAGCACAATAGCAACCATCCAACCAATACCGGAACCCATTGCAAATGCCACAGCATCACCAATGCAGGTAATTGCCTGACTATTTTCGGCTGGAAGACCAATTCTCTGCTGCATGAAGAGCGAACCACCCATGATTGCACAGTTAACGGCAATAAGAGGCAAGAAGATACCCAACTGGTTGTAAAGTGCAGGAGCAAAACGCTCAACAATCATCTCAACCAACTGTACGATACCTGCGATAACTGCAATAAAGAGGATGAACGCAAGGAAAGTGAGGTCTACGCCCAGAATTCCGTCGGCAGCAAGCACCTCTGTCTGCAACAGGTAGTTTACAGGAAGCGTAATAACCTGTACAAAGATAACCGCCACACCAAGGCCGATAGCTGTTTTCACGCTTTTAGATACAGCCAGGTATGAACACATACCAAGGAAGAAGGCGAATACCATATTGTCCACAAACACCGAGCGGACAAGTAAACTAAAGAAATGTTCCATAATTATTATTCTTAACCGTATCTAAAATTATTTTTCTTGTAAACTCTTATCCTTAGCTCTCTGATACCAGATAATACATGCAATCAGAATGAAAGCAGCTGGTGTCATGAGCATAAGACCATTGTTAAGGTAACCTGCTTCGTAGAAGCTCTCGGGTATTATCTGGATACCGAGAAGAGCGCCTGTACCAAAGAATTCGCGGAAGAATGCCACGATAACCAGAATCAATGCATAACCTACACCGTTACCGATACCGTCGAGGAACGAAGGCCAAGGCTTGTTCTGCATAGCAAAAGCCTCAAGACGTCCCATGAGGATACAGTTGGTGATGATAAGACCGATGTAAACCGATAGCTGGACACTTACATCGTATGCAAATGCTTTGAGAACCTCGCTCACCAATGTAACGAGCGCAGCAACCACCACCAACTGAACGATGATACGGATACGCATTGGACTTGTATTGCGGATGAGCGAGATGATTACGTTTGCCATAGCCACAATGATGGTTACTGAAAGACCCATCACGATAGCTGGCTCCAATTTACTTGTAACAGCCAATGCCGAACAGATACCAAGCACCTGAACTGTTACAGGATTCTCTTTAAACAGAGGAGTGCTTAAAGCCTCTTTATTTTTCTTTGAAAAAAGTCCCATATTTATTCCTCCACTTCTTGTGCAGCGTCGGCAGCTGCAGGTTCAACATTTACCTCATGAACTGCAGGTGCATTGTTCTTGAGATAGTTATAATAAGGTGCAAGCTTTGTCTTCAACATGCCATCGAGACCGTTACATGTGATTGTTGCACCAGAAATAGCGTCGATGTGATAATCGGCATCACCTTTACCCTTCTTTACTTCAAGAGCTACCTGGCCGTTCTCATCGTACACCTTCTTTACAATGGCATTGCCATCCTTATCCATGGTGAAACGGTTCTGGAATTTGTCGCTTGCAATCTCGGCACCAAGACCAGGGGTCTCACTTGCGTGTGAGAAGTAAACACCATAGATTGTGTTGCAATCGTCGTTAAGAGCGATATATCCCCAAATACCACCCCAAAGACCATTACCTGTCATAGGGATAATGTATTTCTTTGCACCATTGATGTTGGCGATGTAAAGAGGAAGGTTTGAATCGTTCATATCCTTAACCTCGAAACCACCCTTCGCGGCAACTTCAGCACCATTTGCATTAACAATAGGATCTGCAACGATCAGCTGGTCGTATGTCGCAGCAGCGTCAACAAGGTTTCGCTCGTTGATTGAAGCAAGAATCTGTTTTTTCTTGTCAAGACGCTCATTGTCAATCTGCTTTGGTTTCAAAAGTGATGAAACACCGGCCAACAGGAATGCCACGATAACGACAACTACTGCCGAATAGATGATGGCATAAACATCGCTGTTTGTATCAAGACCCTTTTTCTTTCCGCCCTCGTTCACTGCCTCGAACTCCGAAGCACCTACTTTACATACAGGGCATGAGCTTGGAGCCTCTTTGCCTTCGTGTACGTATCCGCACACTTTGCATACATATTTCTTTGCTGCCATATTCTATCAGTTCTTTTTTGTTAGACGTTTAGCGCGGGCACTCACATTTGACTGCACTACGCAATAATCGATAAATGGAGCTGTCACGTTCATGAGCAGGATTGCCAACATCATACCTTCGGGATAACCGGGGTTAAGAACACGGATGATGATTGTCATTGCACCGATACCGAAACCATAGATGTACTTACCGGTTTCTGTACGTGCCGATGTAACAGGATCTGTTGCCATAAACACTGCACCGAAGCAGAAACCACCAAGGAGAAGATGATGCCATATAGGCATAGCCTCGGGCAACTTGTCCTCGAATACAAAAAGCATTGCGATACCACCCACAAACACGCTGAGCATTGTTTTCCAACTTGCAACACCTGTCCAAAGAAGGATTACAGCACCAATAGCAATTGCTACTACGCTTGTCTCGCCAATTGAACCGGGCATGAAACCGAAAAGCATGTCACAAACAGAGAGTGTTACATTGGGATCGGCACCAGTAATGGCAGCACCATTAGCCACATGCTGAAGTGCTGTAGCACATGTGTAGCCGTCTACAGCCTGAGCACCAAAGCCCATGATTGGTTCGGTTGCAACCCATACGCTGTCACCTGATATCACAGAAGGATAGGCAAAGAAGATGAACGCACGTGCAATCAAAGCCACGTTTACAATGTTCATACCTGTGCCACCGAATACCTCTTTAGCAAATATTACAGCAAACGCTGTTGCTACAGCAAGTATCCAAAGTGGGCAGCCTACAGGAACAATCATTGGGATGATGATTCCTGAAACAAGGAATCCTTCGTGGATTTCCTCTTTCTTCCACTGGGCAACAGTAAACTCAATACCGAGACCTACGATATAGGAAACTGCTATTTTGGGCAACATAACCAAAAGTCCGAACATAAACATGTCGAACCAACCTGTTGTTGCAGCTGTACCTGCAGCAATAGCATTCTGAAGACCGATGTTGTACATACCCAGAAGCATTGCAGGCATAAGAGCAATTACAACAAGTGACATGATACGCTTGCTGTCAATTGCGTCATGTATATTCACACCATTCTTCGAAGTATCGTTGGGAACGAACAAGAATGTCTCGAAGCCATCGAACAATGAACGGAAAGCCTTGAGCTTGCCACCCTCTTCGAATTTGGGTTTAATCTTATTCAAATAATTTCTCAAAAATTTCATACGATTATTTTTTATTATGCATTAAAATCCGGTTCATGAAGACTTGCTATTAAAGAGAGCCTACCGAACCTCGTATTATTAGCACATCTCGGCACGGAGCTTATCGAGTCCTTCGCGTACAATGCGCTGCAACTCCAATTTAGAAGAGTCAACAAACTCGCAAAGCGCAAAATCCTCGGGAGCCACCTCGTATATACCAAGTTGTTCCATCTTGTCAATGTTGCCTGTAATGATAGCCTTCAACAGGTACTCGGGATAAATATCCATAGGGAACACCTTATCGTACTCGTTCGACATGATCATGTGGCGCTCTCCACCCTTTATACGGGCATCAATTACATACTTGCGTTTTGGGAACAACCAGCTGAAATAGCTGCGGCTTGTGCTGTACATTGAGAAACGTGGCATAGCCCAACCAAGCATCTCGTCACCGCCCATAATCTCAGGGATTACAGTAACCTCATTTGAGAATGCTCCAAGGAAACCGTCGGCAGTTGTCTTTTTGCCAGTGAGTACGTTGCCATCAATAATACGCTGCTCGTACTTATTCTCAAGACGACCGGCAAGAAGAGTTGTCAACTGGGCACCAAGAACAGCCTTGCTGTAAGAAGGATTCTTGACCTCGCTACCAACCAAAGCAACTGTACGTGTGAAATCAACCTTACCCTTATTGAAGAGACGACCGATAAAGATAACCTCCTCGGCACCTATAGTCCATACAATCTCACCCTTGTTTACAGGAGCTGTCTTGTTGATCTGAACACCGACATTACCAGCAGGATGGGGGCCTTTGAAAATAGTAGTTGTCACGTTCTTGGCTACGAGCAATGCTGTAGACTTCTGACAAGCGCAAATACCCAAGTGTACGGGAGCAATGCGCGAGAGGGCATCAAGACCAGTCTGGAAGTCATCTTCATTGCCTTTAAGCGCAACTTCGAAACTTACTGCCAATGGTTTTGAATCGAATGCCGATACATAAATGGCACGTGGGGTGTCAGCAGGTGTGGCAATGACATCATAAGGTCTCTGGCGCAGGAATGCGAACAGACCAGACTTGAGCAAATCGGACTTGATATCCTCACCCGAAAGCGACAGGACATCCTTAGCCTTGTACTCAACAGACTCAAACTTGCCGTCAGACTCTACTACAACGCTCAATACGCGCCTTCTCTCACCGCGGTTAACCGCTACAACCTTTCCGCTCACGGGCGAAACAAATTGCAATTCAGGATTTGCCTTATCAAAGAACAAAGGATCACCGGCTTTCACCTTATCCTCGGGCTTAACAACAACCTTTGGAGTAACGCGAGTGAAATCGGCTGGCATCAAAGCATAAAGCTTAGCTGTCTCAACCGATGTAAATTCAGCAACCGGAGCACCTTTTAGATTGATATTCAATCCTTTGGAAATTTTAACAACTCTGTGCATATAATTTGGGTTACGTTAATACATTATCCGTTACAAATTTAGAGAAAAATTTCTGTATTTTTAGAGTATTGTTTTAAATTATTTTAATATTTTTTCGTTTGATAACCAATACCAAAGAGGAATATTGGATTTTTGCGGCATAAAAATACAAAAAAAATGAGAGGGTGCCTCACGGAACCCTCTCACATCTATTAAGTAAGTAATTTCAATTATTCTGCTGGTGTAGCTTCTTCTGTTGCAACTGCAGCCTCTTCTACAACTGGAGCATCTGCCTTCTTTGTAGAGCGGCGACGGCGAGTCTTCTTCGCCTGTGTCTTTGCCATATTCTCGTTGTAGTCAACAAGCTCAATGAAGCACATCTCGGCTGCGTCACCCTGACGTGTACCAAGTTTGATGATGCGTGTGTAACCACCTGGACGCTCAGCAACTTTTACAGAGATTTCCTTGAACAACTCTGTAACAGCCTCTTTGTTCTGAAGGTAGCTGAACACAACGCGACGAGAATTTGTTGTATCGTCTTTTGACTTTGTAATAAGTGGCTCGAGGAATTTCTTCAACTCCTTAGCCTTTGCAAGAGTCGTAGTGATTCTTTTGTGCATGATCAAAGAAATTGCCATGTTAGAAAGCATAGCCTTTCTGTGAGATGCAGTACGACCCAAATGGTTGAAAGATTTTTTATGTCTCATAATTATTCTTTATCTAATTTATATTTTGAAATATCTGTTCCAAACGAAAGATTCAGACTCTCGAGCAAATCATCAAGCTCAGT
>JAFZFM010000133.1 GCA_017555865.1 Bacteroidaceae bacterium | reverse complement strand
TTTTCATAGTAATAGATTTTTCCGGTAGCGTCCACTTGTGAAAGCCGACGCCCGAACGGACAAAAGCGTTTGTCTGGAGCAAGAACCGCGTTATTCCCCTGACGCGGTTCTTATTTTTTATGCATATTCACAGTGTTGCCATTACAAGAACCATCTTACACATCAACAGTTCTTGTTGCCTGTTTATCAGCAACAACCTTCATCATGCACTCCTTGCAGTCAAAAAGCAATCTGTAGCGGCTACCATCGCCAAGCACAAGATAAAAAGGTTCCTTGTAATTGTGTTTTTCCCCTTTTTTGCTGCACCATCCCATACTCCTTTTTATACAATGTTTGCAGTACATCAGCGTTGCGCCATCCTGCGCTTCTAGTTCAAAGGCCGGTGCTATTTCCTTAACACCATGCTCAGTGTAAAAGTTGTGGGACAACCTGTTGGATACATTACCAAGGTATGTCAGCGATGACGCAGGATAAGATACCCCTTTGTTGAGCCTCATATCGTCACGTTGATTGCTTGCAATGTGCTGATGCATTAGTACATCGCACAAGGCGCGACGCATTTCGCCCAACAGCGACGATGGAATAAACCACTCCTGTTCAAATTGTACATCAACATCAACGACATCGAAGCAGGTGTTACCCCATTTCTTGAGTTGGGTAACAATGTTGTCACGTTGGGAACTGCGTGCAACCTCTTTGTTGAAAGGTTGCTCAATATAGCATTCCACTCCGCCTTCGCTCTTGGCACTTAGAATGAAGCCATGAGGCGAGTCTGCAATAGTCAAGATAACATCAATGCGGCGTGGCTGTGCAGGGCGTGCAAGTTCCCTTTCAAAATCACAGTCGTAGTTGCGGTAAAGCTCCTGACCGCTCTCAACCCTTGGCATTGTCTGCGGAAAAACCCTATTTCCCTCTACCCTGTTTATGTGGAAACCGCAAAGTTTGCCATCGGTAGCTACAAAGCATGCTCCATCACCGTTGTTGAATGAGCCACCAGTAACGGTAAAGAAGTTTCTTGAAACAAACTTTACACGGCCTATGTATTCTCCCTTGGATTTAGGAGTATCGAACGATGTCATATTCTCCTTATCTCCGGTGAGCATATAATCGGTAAATCCACGGTTGAAACTCTTTTCGGGTGCAGGAATAAATTGTGGCTGTGCATATCCGTATGACGAACGTATGTATTCACTTCTACGCGCAAACACTGAGTCAAGTTTCTTGCGGTAGTATGCTGTAATGTTCTTTACGTATGATACATCCTTCAGTCGTCCTTCTATCTTGAATGAAGTGACACCAGCATCGAGCATTGCTTCGATATGGTTACTGCGGTTCATATCTTTGAGTGAAAGAAGGTGTTTTTCGCGTGCAATCACAGTTCCTTCGGAGTCAACCATATCAAACGGCAGACGACAGAACTGTGCGCACTCGCCACGGTTGGCACTACGCCCGAAACAGTGTTGCGAAGCATAGCACTGTCCGCTGTAGCTTACACACAATGCTCCATGTACAAAAACCTCCAGTTCTGTATTGGGAACTCTTTTATGTATCTCCTCAATCTGTGCAAGCGAAAGTTCACGGGCAAGCACAATGCGCGGAAAACCAAGCTGTGACAGATATTCAGCCTTTTCGGGTGTGCGGTTGTCCATTTGTGTACTTGCATGCAAAGGAATAGGCGGAATATTCATTAGGGAAATACTCATATCCTGCACAATAAGCGCATCTACACCTATATTATATAATTCCGCTATAAGGCTCTCAACCTCGGCAATTTCGTTATCATATATAATGGTATTTATGGTAACATAAACCTTTACACCGAACAGGTGTGCATACTCCACAAGCTTTGAAATATCCTCGGTGCTGTTTCCTGCTGCGCGACGCGCTCCAAACTGCGCTGCACCAATATACACGGCATCGGCACCATGATTTATAGCCGCAATACCTGTTTCAAGATTTTTTGCCGGAGCAAGAAGTTCTATTTTCCTTGGTTGTGACATGAACTGGGTGATTTTCTGTATTCTATAATTTAGCAACTGCGAAGATAGTAAAAAAATAAGAGCCCGACGACACATCAGGCTCTTATGAAAGTGAAAAAATAAAACTTTGTTCTTTTACTCAATTATGTTGTGTCTGGATAGTTCGTTGCTATACAGTTCAAAGAAATTACGGTTCAGAACTGTTGAAATTCTCAATAACAGACCTGTATCAAGACTGCTGCGTTTGAAAATATCATAAATATTGCTCCTGTCACAATACAGTTTCCTCGAGAACCATGTTATACCAAGTTTTTGTTTTTCCAACTCCTTTTTTATCTCTTCGCCTATATGTATATAAAAACTGTTCATTAAATATGAATGATGATGCCGGCACTCCCGGAACCGGTATAAAAAAGAAAAAGCGTGGGAGTCATTGCGAGTCACCCGTTCCACAGCTTGAGGCCTTCGCATTGCCCACATCATCGGAACGAGCAACGCAGAAGCCCACGCAGTTATGTATAACAACCGACTGCACCCATTGTTTACAGGTGCAGCAGGTATATAACATACCCATAGACATCTACCGCTGCTTTGTTCTGTGATGATGTTAGAGTTTGCGAAGTTCCAAGCTATCAAGAACAGAGCGTCAAGTAAACGCTTTCATATTTATAAAATGCCCCGTTACCATCTTCCCTATTATCGGAAAGCCGTGATGAAAGGCACTGCAAAAGTAGGTATTAATAAACTGCCTTGCAAAAAAATAAGGAACATTTTTGAAAAAGGGTTGCTGCAGCACTTATTTTTTACTAAATTTGCTTCGTGGAAAAATTGATAAAACATACTTCAAGATTGGTTGCACGCCATAACTGCGTGGTATTGCCCGGTTTAGGTGCATTATTGGCGCAGGAGATTCCGGCATTCTATAATGCAGCGGATGGCGTGTTCATACCACCTCACCGTACTTTGGGATTCAATCCGCAACTGATTACTGACGATGCATTGCTGTTGACCGAATACATGGGCGGTGGTAAACTATCATATATGGAGGCCGGCATGGCGCTTGACCGCGACATGGCAACCTTGCGCAAAAAGTTGTCTGCTACCGGTGTTCTGCATTTCGGCGAGCTTGGAGTATTCTCTATGAATATCAATGGTGAAATTTCATTCACTCCATGTGAGAACGGTATAGACGACATTGAGAACTTTGGTTTTGAACCATTGTTAATGCCATTGCTCAGCAAATGCGAAGAGAAAGTCATTGTTATTCCACGTCGCAGTCTGAACCGTTACTTAGCTGTAGCAGCCGCAGTGGTACTTGCATTCTTTGTTGTTACACCAATGAGCGACAGTGCATATAAGCCAAGTATGCAGGCTGGTTTTATTCCGGCAAACCCTGTTGAACAGCATACTGCAACAGACATCGCTGATGTTTGCGAAATTGCACCTGTTGAGAATACAGTTACTGAAAATATCATAACTGATAATTTTATAGCGGAGACTGCTCCTGAGGACATTGTTGCAGAACCCGTTGAAGTGACTGTTGTTGAGACTGTAGCTGCAACCGAAGAGGTTATTGAAACTCCTGCAATTACAGAGGAACCTGCAGCCGTTATCGAGAACATGTTCCACATTATTGTTGCAAGTTCACCCAATGCCGATAATGCACAGTTGGCAATAAAGGAACTCTCAAGAAAGAAGAGTGCCGACTACACAGTCGTAGTTTGCGGCAAGAGACACCGTATCTCAATTGGTTCGTACCCATCCAATAACGAGGCAACAGAAGCGCTTGAGCAAGTAAAGAGTACTTTCCCCGATGCCTGGGTACTTTCTCTCGAATAAGAAATAGATATGAGCAAGATAATATGTCCAAAATGTGACCATGCCATAGATTTTGACTCAACCGGATACAAGAACGGTCAGGCATTGGTTTTTGAATGCGAACATTGTCGCAAGAGTTTTACAATCCGTATTGGTGAAAACGATGAGGATATTGAAACCGAAGACTTCGGACATATTGTTGTAATTGAAAACACATTCTGTTTCAAGCAGATTATCCCTCTGAGCGAAGGAGACAACATGTTCGGTCGCTACAACAAGGGTACTGTAATATCAAACCCAATTGAGACAAGTGACCCAAGCATGGACCGCCGTCACTGTATAATAAATGTAAAGCGTGATTATTTCGGAAATCTCAAGTATACTATCCGTGATAACCAGAGTGTTACAGGAACTTTTGTAATGAACAGGATTCTTGGTAACAAGGAGCGCCTGTTAATTGAGGATGGCGCAATCATAACACTTGGAGCTACCACGCTTATACTGCACACACCCGATGGCGGTGAGGAGTAAGTTACTCACTTCCCCTTGTCAGGCATTATACCATTGGTATAAATCATTGAAGCCCTGTTCTTGTATTTCTCGGGAATCTCTTTGTAATCATCCACTGTAAACAAGGCTATATTGAATTTGCGCACGGTGTTAAGGAAAATGAACATTCTGCTTTCAAATCCCGATGTGTGCAATGTAATCCACTCTACCCTTTTCCCGGGGAACAATTTATCGAATAGCAGATTCTTCATTAGTGTATCGTCAAGATCACTTGCCATACATGAATACATTACACGAAAATAACCATCTTCTACAAGCCTGCAATAGTCTTTGTAGCTGAATGCTTCCACCACCATTCTCTCTTTCAACTCAGGGAAATAGCTTGATAGAATTTCTGAGTCCGAAACCTTGTCGGTTACCAGATAGAGATCCGGTCTCTCTGAAAAGAATTCATTGATATCTGCTGCACTTAATGGAGTATACCTATTATATATACGGCGCGAAATAAACTCCTTGAAATCGGGGGCAGAGTCTCCTTTGTGTCCATATCCGGTCATTGTATTGAATTCACTCCATGAATGTGCAGCCACAAGCACACTGTCACTTGTAAACATAAGATCGAACTCAATAAACTCATATCCGTCCCGGGCAGCCTTATGCATTGCCTCCATGGAATTGGTATAGATATTCCCATCAATACTGCCACCTGCATGTGCAATAAGCTGGGCATGCTCCACTTTCCCCTGTGTCATGCAGGAGAAAAGCAGAGATGTCAGCAATAACAGCACAATATTCCTTATCATAGTGGCGCACAAGCAACTTTAAGGAATTCAAGCAGTTCGCCATCGAAGTATGGAGATAGCATTTCATAAACCATTGAATGGTAATTGTTCAGATAGAGAGTTGCCTCTTCGCCAAGAAGTTCGGGAACAATGGCACTCTTGTCAATAGGACATACAGTAAGCGGTTCAAGAGCGTAGAATGCGCCGAATTCACCTTCACAGTATGGT
>JAFZFM010000132.1 GCA_017555865.1 Bacteroidaceae bacterium | reverse complement strand
GTTATTGCCCTTAAGAGAGACCTGCGCGTGGGAACAACTACATTTACTAACGGAAAGCTTGTGTGGTTGTTGTGCAACGAAAAGGGCGACACCATAGAGACAAGAGATAATCAATATGTCAACGAGTCGGGCAAATACTTCTATCTGAAGCCCACAAAATCGTTTACAAAGGTAGAGAAGAACAAGCAGTATAATCTGCGTCTTGTTTATAGAAAGGTAACTACACATCAAAGATCTGAACAGACCTTAAATAAAGACCTCGAAAAAGCAGGCATAAGCGATTCGTATGAAATGAAATCTACTCAGAATATGACGAAAGAGGAGTTGCTTAAGGCTGTGGAAGAGGCCGAGAAAGCGCAGAATAGTACAACAAAAGTGTTAACCGAAAGCATCGAAGGCCTCAGCAGGGATAAAGGAACGCAACAGAGCACAGGTACTTCTACGACAAACACAACTATAAAAAGAAATCGTACCATTACGCCTTCGACTCCCGACTTCGAGGAGTATGTCGATGAATCGTTGCTCGACAGCCTCACAGTCTCTTGTGAGGCCGAGGATGGCTGCGACGAGCTTTATGCATTCGACAGCTGCGAGGAGGGTCACTTTATAACCAAACTCGACTACCTCGAAGATGCCGATGAGGAGAATGGCTACGTGGGACGTATGTCTATGGCACCTGCACCGCAGATAGTAAAAAAAAGAACAACAACCACTACAACAACTCAAAGCACTACAACAAGTACCATTACAACAACAAAAACTATAACACCATCCACTACTCAAAGCACAACACAATCGGCAGACACTGCAAAGGCAACAAGTTCGCCGGTATTGTCGAAAGGAACTTCTGTTGCATCGACCGATACTGCAAAGAGTACAAGTGGTACACTTGGGCTCACCCGTCAGGTTAATACCACAAAGGGAGAGATTGTGCTTAGCGATACCTCTGTAACAACACCTTCTACAGGTACACTTATCTCTAATGTAAGGAATGACGCATCCGATATTATTGCTCAAGCAATAGAGAGGGAAATGACCGCTACTTCAACAAATGAGCAATCGGCAATAAAGAAAGAGTCATCTGCTACTGTACTCGATGGTGTAACATTGAGCAATCAGGTGCAGTTGGACCTTACCGATTTTTACGAAGAATCAATGAACCACGGCCTTAACAGTAACATCAATGCACAGGGTGGACAATCTGCAAACGGCTCTTCTTCGGGTACGTCAGGTACATCGGGTTCATCAGGTTCTTCGGGTACATCAGCAGGGACTGTAGAACTTATATCCGTAGAAGATACCGAACTGCTCAATCTTAATCTTGTTGCAGTTGATGGCAGCTGGCGCACCGGTTACAGCAAGAACTCGGAACGGCACAATGTGGCATACGAGGTTCCGTTCCTGGGAATGCGTATGAGGGAGATAAACTTCAAGTACACCGAACAGGTGTCCGATTACACATCAGACCCAACAAATGCATCAAACCTTCTGAACATAGCCAAACTGACGGATAAGAACATTGCAAAGGCCGAAGGCTCTCGTACAAGCGACGGCAAACTGTACCGTTTGTGCGACCCCTATTGGTACATGAGCTACATAAGCAACTATGCTTTTATCGGTGGCTACGCAATTACCGACGAAAAGGACAAGTTCAATATTCAGGCTACTACATCGCAGTCGCTGCTTATCACAGGCTTGGGTGGAATGTACGAGGGACATGTAGAAAAGGGTGAAAGTGCATTTGGTATAGCAAATGGCGTGGACAAGATACGCCGCCTGTCGTACTATATTCCCAGCTCTGACTACTTCCCGTTGCCTGTTATGGACTACGACCTGCACACCTACCGCACGGGAGGCGATGCAAGATGCCCTGCATTCAGGCCCTCTGACAAGTTGCGAATGAATGTATATAACTATACGCTTCAGATGCGCGACCTGCCGGTGTTTGGCGAACGATTGTCTGATGAGCAATATAAAGAAATGGGAAAACATATATTGAACCTTGTTGGACACGAAGAAGCATCGGGCGATAATGTAAAGAAAATTGCAGAATGGTATGCGGCACGTGTGGGAACATATCACACACTCAGTTATGGTCCTGTAAAACTTGAGTTTCCCCTCTATCAGGCTATTCTTATTTGGGGTTCGCAGTTCGACGACAACTCTGTATGGTCATCGCACAACGGTATTACATTGTGGAAGATGACTGAGGGATTCGACAAGAGCGATACCCGCCCGCACGAGAGCATGAGCGAGGATATCCACAACTCGTTGTGGGGCTTGGACGAAAAAGGTACGGGCCGAGAAAAAGTAAAATTTGAGTGGGATATCATTAAAGATGCTACATTCGAGGTTTACCGTGTGAATGCATATAATACATATACCAAAGAGTATGAATATAGCACAACATTCCCATTGCGTTATCCGGGAATACCCTCTACATATACCAAATTCAAACTTGGTAATCCTTTGGAATACTCAGGCAGCGAAAGTATAATACAACAGTAATATAGAAAGAGAGCAGCAGGCATTGCCCCTAAAAAACAGAAACGATAGAACAATATGATACGACTTACGAAAAAAATTATAAATACAGTTGTTGCACTTGTGTTGTGCAATGCGCTGTCGGCAATGGGCGACGGCAGCCGATTCATCATGCACAAAAGTGATATTCTGCCCGACGATACTGTTACCACTGTAACCGGCACTCTCCCCGAGGCTATAAAGGACACTGCCGAGTTTATGAAACAGCATCGCAACCGCGCAAAGAAAGACTCCGAGGCACGCATCAACCTGTTGGCGCGCACCTACGGCGACAGCATTGTGTTGCGTTGGGCCCCCGAGGACTATGTGTCGTGGCGATACTTGTGCAACAACGGTGTGAACGTATATCGTTTCGACAAGAAGAACCCGCTGAAGGTCGATACGCTTGCCTATGCGCTTAAACCCGCTCCGCTGAATGTGTGGAGAATCTCCTATCCGCAGACCGACACCGTTGCAGCCGTTGCAGCCGGAACTCTCTACGGCGAGAATGGCTTCAAGCCCGAACAGTCGAAACGTCGTCCGGGAAGCCTCGGCGCTCTGCTCGATGTCTACGACGACCAACAGATGCGTTTTGCGGTGGCTATCCTCACCAGCGAATGGCGTCGCGACATTGCCGACAAGATGGCGATGCGTCTGGTAGACAAGACAGCCAAGAAGGGCAAGGAATATGAGTATATCGTGCGCCCGACGGTGCTCGACACTACCGGTCACATTATTTTCCGTTCGGGACATATTCAGTCGGTGAAGAATGTGAAATATACCCCCGAACGCTTCGATGTTGCCATTGGCGACTCGCTGGTGGGCATAAACACCGTGCGTCTGTGGTGGGGCAACGACAAGAGATATTCGTCGTTCGAGATTGAGAGACGCAAACGTGGCGAAAAGGAGTGGAAACGAGTGAACGACCGCCCCTTTGTGATGATGCGCAACATAAACGATGCCAATATCGATAACTTTGTGCGCGACGTTGTTCCCTCTCCCGGCACATACGAATATAGAATTTTTGCCTACGATGCATTCGGCGACCTTACAGTGTCGAGCCACACGCACGTGGTTACCGTCCCCGACATGATGGCTCCGCGTGCCGCCAACCTTACGTTGGTTGTTATCGATCGCCGCAACCCCGAGAATCTCTCCGACTCCATCTTTGCCGAATTCCACTACGAGAAAGATACAATAGAACCCGACTTTGTCGGTTACAAGATTCTATATTATGCACCCAAGAGCGACAAGAAATGGGTGGAATTAACAGAGGAACTTATTCCCCCCACCGACACGGTGCACACGATAGAGGTTACAGGACTCACAACCAGCCAGATGGTGGTTGCCGCGTATGATACAGCAATGAATGTGAGCTACTCTATTCCTCGCGTGGTGCGCATAACCGACGTTAAGGCACCCGCTGCACCTACAAACTTCCGCTACGAGGTTGTAGACAATGTTAAGGGTACTGTGCGCCTCATGTGGGACGCTCCCAGTGCCGACGTCGACTACTACGAGATTGTCTTTGCCAATGACACTACATCCATCTTCACTCAGCTGAGCACCAAAGGACTGCTGCGCCAGACACAGTATGTCGATACCTTGGCTGTGGGCGTGAACCAAAAGTACATATACTACAAGGTGCGTGCCATCGACTACGCAACAAACATGGGTGAGTTTACAAAGCCCTTGCAGGTGTTGCGTCCCAGTATGATTATCCCCGCAGCGCCCCACATCGACTCGCTGTGGGTGGACCAGACGAAAGGCATAAACATGCGATGGGCTTGCAGCAACGAGCAGCAAATTTCGCACCACATACTCAAACGCCGTGTGGCTGGTACCGAGAAATGGGACATCCTGGGTATCTTCAAGGCCGAGAATGTGCGTGCAGCGGGTAACCTGTTGCAGCTGTGCGACGTTCCTGCATACAACCGTCGACAGAAGTACGAGTATGTGATGGAGTCTGTGTCGTTCGCGGGAATCTCGAGCGGACACAGCCTTGTGCTCTCGGTGAAATTTGCCGGACTGAGCATCTTCGACTGGCCCATCAAACTGAACGGAGTATTCCACGAGAAGAACAACGAGACAAGGCTTGCATGGGAACTGAACGACAAGCTGCCCTACAACGGCGAGTGGTACTTCTGCATCTACCGCAAGGGTGCCGGCGACAAGATGTTCAAGTTCCTGATGTCGGCCAAGAGCACCGACCGCTCTTTCAGCGACTATCTGCTGCGCCCCGGACAGTCGGCCGAGTATTACATACAGATACAGTTCGAGGACGGACGCTCTACAAAGCCGTCGAACATAATAAAGGTAACAGCGCCCAAGAAAGAGACGCAACAGTAGAAACAGCATTTGACGAATGTCGCAAGACATTGTTAACGAATAGAAACAAGAAACGAAACTTTGTAATATGAAAAGGTTCGCAAAAATATTGACATTTATCTCTTTTATGGCAGTGTCGCAGCTGATGACATCCTGCCTGAAATTGGATATTGGCGACGACACACTGACAGCCTATGACATGAGTCTCAACTACGACTCGGTGTATGTGATGCTGGACGATACAATAACATTGAGCCCTGTGTTCAACCCCGACAGCGTGACCAATAAGGAAATGTTCTGGTGGAGCGATGCCGACAGCATAGTCTATGCCGACGGTAACGACCTTATAGCCGCTGCCGAGGGAATTACATACGTCAGGGGAATGTCGGTGCAGCATCGTCTCGAAGACTCGTGCTACGTCTATGTGATGCCCCGCTGGGAGGTGTCGCCCTATGACTACCCGTTCGAGATTGTAGTATATGCCGATGTCAAGATTGGTGGCGAGACACCCTCCGAGGATATTCTCATCGGTGCATTCAAAGGCAAGGAGTTCCGCGGAATAGGCAAGTGGAAAGAGTTTGCCGGAAAGAAGTACCTGGAGATAAGAGCCTACAGCCACTACGACGAAATACACGATGGAAAGTCCGAGAAGATTAATTTCCTCTACTACGATAAGAAGAACCTTCGTGTGCAGCGTTTCACGCAGTCAATTTCGTTCGACAGCGAGACACACGGCACCATTAGTAATTTATTTGAATTGAGCATCCCCTAAATAGTTACAAGATATGAAAAAGCTATATAATATATTGGCGCTGTTGCTGATTGCCTTTACATTCGGCGGTTGCACCCTTTCGATGGAAGAGTGGCTCGACGAGCCCGCTACAGGCGAAGTTCCCGAGGAGAAACGAGGCGTGGACGCACCATACACCGAGACTATCCCCGATGTTATTACCGTTACATATAAGTACAACCCCGGCGTGCGCCCCGTAACCACAAAGCATCGTGGCTATCTGGCACATATAGAGGCCGATACCATCCTCTATTTCTACGACAATATGCCCAAGGAATTGCTGCCTCTCGAAGGCGAATACCTTGCAGCCGGTGTTACTCCGCAGTTCCCCACCGGTCTTAACCATAGGGTGCTTGCCGTTAGTCACGAGGGCGGACTGTATAAAGTGGTAACAACTTTTGCTACTGTAAACGAGGTCTATGATGATCTTGTTTACGAATTGGATTTGGCATATAATCCGTCTCTTAACGACTATATGGAAGTGGTGGATACCACAGAGATAGAGTATTCCAATGGCACGGAAAGTGAACCGATAGTGGTGGTCGATTGGTCTATATACAACAAGGTGAAAGGACTTACAGAGGAGGATATAAAATTCATTAAACGCTCAAATACTCGAAGTATCATTCATTCCGAACCCCAAATTATAACTCGCGGTGGTTCCAATCAGCAAGATACAACAAGTACTTGGGGTTTTACATTCCGACTCTTTGATTACAATCTCGATGACGAGGCCGGAAAGAATAAATACAACTGGTTTGCAAAAATATTTGAGAAACCATTGGTTGCAATGGCCGAGAAAAACAAATCGCGTCTTCCAAATAATTCATCGATATATTGCGAATTAAGTTACTATAATACAACCATAATTCGCGGTTATTCGATGGTTGATAAAGATGCGGAGTATGATAAAACATATACCGAGACCACCGAGAAACAAAAGTTTGGTATAGCCTTGGGTGTGGACCTGGGTCAGAGATTTAGCTTGGGTAGCTCGGCCGAAGATGGCAATATCGCAAAAAGTGCGTGGGACAAAGCCAACAAAATGATACCCAAGTCTAAACAATACATGGATGCGCTTGCTGTTTGTCAGAATCTGCATAAAATGAACCAGTCTAAAAGTAGACTAAAGGATATTGAGATTCCAATAAAAATAGGGGCTGCTGTTCCTGTAGAGATGGTATTAAAGTTCGGTTTTGATGTTGAGTTTAAATTCAATGGTAATGTTGCAGCATATCACGAAAGCGGAACAGTGAAAAAAGAAGGCTATGAATATAACAAAGGAAAAAAGGAACCAATTCAAGAAAAAAGAACTTTGCCCGACGAATTTTCTATCGTAGGTTCCGGCTCACTTTCATTTTCTTTAATTCCGAATGCGAGTGTAGGAATCAGATTTGTTGCGGGAGATGATGATGTAGGTGCACTTGGTTGTGAAATCGGAGCAGATGGAGTGTATAAAGTAATAGAAGCGACAGCGGAGATTGGTACAACTGAAAATTTAACCGGCTCTATATATACAGATGCTAATATTAAAAGTTCTTTTACTATTAAC
>JAFZFM010000131.1 GCA_017555865.1 Bacteroidaceae bacterium | reverse complement strand
CATAATGCTTGCTGAAAGGTTGGAAATTGATGAAGAACGAGCTTTGGATATATTATATTCCACAAAGACATACAAATTGTTATCTGATCCAAAGTCTTGTATGCAGTTGATGAGCGATGAATATATTTTAGAGGATGTACTGAATGAAATTGTCAACAAATAAACGAAAACAGTGTGCCACGTTGCGATAACGTGGCACACTGTTTTCGTTTTGGGGAATTTAATATATTTCATTTGTATAACACACTGCAAATATACAATAGATTTCTTACTATTGCAAGAATTATAGCCATTTTTTGCTATCAATTTAAAATTAATTAAGGCTAATTTCTACTTCGGTATCATAAGATGGCAACAGCTGTTGAAAGCGTGCCTCCAAAGCCTTGATTCGGCCAAGCATGGTGTTGAGTGCGTCATTTACATTGGCGATTACGCCTCCGTTGGTCAATAGTTCTACTGTGACATTTTTCCAGGCTGGTTTGCCTTTCTTCAATGGCATTGTAGCAAATAGTGTTTTGCTTTTTGTGCTTAATGGAATGTTGATTGTTGCCTCGCCCGGTTTGTCGGCTTTGGCTATTGATTCCAGGTTACCGTCCTTGTCCACCAACATTCCAAAGACAACATCATCGCCATTGGCTGTGGCACGGAAGCGTATTCTGTCGAACTCGCCTTTGAAAGGTGCCAAATCTACGCGGTAGCAGGCATAGTCATTGGAGTGCATAACTGCACCATTGGCCATTACTGCACCATTGAGCACCTCGGTAGCCGGCACCGTGCAGGGTATACCCAGGTAACGCGCCAGGGCATTGTGTCTTTTATTCAAAATCTCAAGTGTCACTTTATTTACAAGATTCGATTCCTGTACATCATTGTTTGATGGGTTTGCTTCTTTTTTCTTTTTCATTGTAAGTTTTTTTTAGAATTAATATTAAAAAGTTTGTACATAGTTCATCGCTTGCAAGCGTTATATAAACTCCCCTCAAATTGAGTGGCGCAGTCTTTAAACATTTGCAATCGGCCCTATATCGAGTTTGTGTTGCAATTCCTTCCAAGTTACATTTTGCAATGCCAACTGCTCGCACTGTCGAACCAGCTCACGCTCGCTACTTTGCTCTTTGCTCCTTTCTCCTCTCTCCTTTCTCTTTGCTCTTTGCTCTATTCTCTTATCTTATCCTCCTCGCCCTCTTTGAGGGGAGCTGTCAGCTTGCCGACTGAGGGGAGGGAGTGCTACGTGCGACCTATTGCTGCAAGTGTTGTCGATATTATCGAATCAGTTCTGCACCTCCTGTTCTGCTTGATATTCTTTCCAAGAACTGATTTCAGTTTGTGTCGCAACTCTATAATGTTCGCTTGTGGCGCTTACGCCTTTGCCCTCACGGAAAAAGACTCTTTCTTCAATGGGCAAATTCTCAATGTTTTGGGTGTAATAGACACCTTCTTGTTTTTCTAATTTGTTCATATACAATAGTTATTTTGTTTATTTTATATTATTTGAATTAACTTTTACAACACCAACTGGCCACAACCCATGCGGTGTAACACCATTTAGTATTGGATTTATGACTATTCCTCATTCACTTCGGATGTCATACTGAGCAAAGCGAAGTATCTCGTTTTGTATCGTCAGGCTGAGACTAACGAAATCAACGGTTGTGCCTCGAGCGCTGCAACAATCTCTGCATCATCGGCAAGGCGAGAGTATGCATCGGGGTGTAAAGTGATTGTTATTGCAGATGTTGGAGTCGAATTCTGAATAGCATACAATACACTTTCTTTATCAATATTATTTGATTTATTAAATAAAAGCAGATTCGTATTTAAGTTATACAGTTGTACATGAATCAAGCTGTCGCAATTGCTTCCCAGAAGAGATGAAGCATTATTTATATCTAACACACCAAGTATCCTTTTCAATTTTGTGCAACTGCCAAAAGCATAGTTCCATGATGCGGCATCATGTAAAACCACTTTAGAACCACGGTTATTGAAATCGACAATCTCTATCGTTTTGTTTGCATTAAATGCAGCTGTAAGCGTTTTAATTCTGGCTGCAGAATAGTATTGTTTATAAAACAGGTTTGTCCTTACATTAACCTCTCTAAAAGCATTGCTCCAGTCTGTTGCACCTAACATAGGAAACGAATATTTGTATATATCCATCATCTGTTCCTCTGTTATATCACCCAACCCGTTAAGGTAGTAATGCCCGGCTTTGTGGGTTACGGTTTCGCCCCACGGTGCAGTTTTTGTTTTGTCTGTACCGGTATCGTTATACTCAGCTCCGGCAGCAATGAACAACGGTCGCAACGGGTTATCCACTTTTTCACGCACATCGGTACTCAGTTTCTGTGCGGTGATGGCACAATCCTGTATATCGCTGGTGGTGGCAGCTCCCAGGTCCACCCAATCGCCCCACTCTATATCGTCGTCGCCACGGCCGGTACGGGTCTTGTAGCTGAAATTACTGTCGGTACCCAGTGCATACTTGAACTGGCTAATACACCTTACTTTGCCGGTAGTCTGGGCAACCGGTGCATTGTTTATTATCACCATTATAAAGGTTTCATATTTATTATTCCCATTGGTGAACACGCCTTTGTAGGTTCCACTCTCGGTATAATCGTCGAGCGATGTAACCTCTCCCAGTTCAATATTCTGCGACATGCGGCTCCATGGTTGCCACACAAAGCCATGTGCTTGTTTTTCGGCTGTGCGGCTCAAGATTTCGACTGTTGCACCATCACATGCTGCAAGTACAAGTGTCTGGCCAACGACACGACCCTGTTGTTGCTTGTCGGCAATTGCACTTTCCGTTACAAAGAGCTGCGCAACTATGGTATGTTCCTTACTGCAATAGTCGGTGTCTACACCAATTGACATAAGGTCATCGTGTGAAAGACATACTGTGTAATGCCCGGCAGTTTTAAGGTCGTCGGGGCTATTGGCATAATGCCATGCGCTACCGGTGGAGTTAGCTCCACGATAGCGGAATTGTTTCTTCGTTTGTTCCATAAATTTTTGCTTTGAATTAATCTTGGAACAAAAATATAGCCATTATAAGCTACCAAAGTTGCTGTAACACCATTTAGTATTGGATATACGACTATTCTTCATTCACTTCGTAATCCGAAGTTACAAATGTGGGCATAAAAATATAGCCTTGCAATGGACAAACCATTGCAAGGCTACTATCCTTTAGAACCGGAAATGCTGCTTTTTTGTTGCTGCTTTTATCTGTGCTGCTTTTTGATAGTCCTAAAGGATTTTATTATGTTGCTCTTTGCCTCTTTGCCCTGTACTCTGTACTCTCTGCTCTTTGCTCTTTGCTCTTTGCTCTTTGCTCTGTTCTCTGTACTCTGTACTCTTTTTTATCCCCCTCGCCCTGTGGGCACTCCCCCTTGGAAAGTGGGAGAGCTTTGGTTTGTGTTGGGGAATTGCTCTTTGCTCTTTATAGATTCATTGACTTTAGCCCCTTCGGGCGTCGACCTTCGGTTCACTACGTTCAGACGTGTTGTTGAGGGCTTGCCCGAAAAATGACAAACTACCTTTGGGTCAACACCTATATTTT
>JAFZFM010000130.1 GCA_017555865.1 Bacteroidaceae bacterium | reverse complement strand
TACATCAGTTAAACATCATAGGCAAATATAATCATTCTACTTTATCTTTCTTTTCTTGCGCAAATCTAAGGTTGGAAAGTGGGAGAGCTATGGCTGGCGGTTGGGAAAATTTCTCTGTACTTTGTACTCTTTGACAGCACGCGCTACCCGTGACCCGCACGGCACCACTGCGCGGTGCTACGCGCGACCTATCACTGCGCGCACTGTCGAAGCTTCGCTTTCATCTTTCATCTTTCATCTTTCATCTGTTCTCTGTACTCTGTACTCTTTACTCTAAGCTCCTGTGGGTGTGCTGCAGACGGAAAAACTCTTTTTGTTGTTCTATCTCGTTGCGCAACTCTTCTTCGGTCGGCATATACAGCATATATTTTGATGCATACAATCTATCGTTGTCGTGAAGGACTGAATAACGTGCAATGTCGTTGTCGGTCTCGGAACATAGAACAATTCCGATAGTTGGGTTGTCATCGTCTTTTTTTATTCGTTCATCGTACATTCTTACATACATATCCATCTGCCCTATATCCTGGTGAGTGACAATACTTGTCTTGAGGTCTATGAGTACAAAGCATTTGAGTATGTAGTTGTAAAAAACTAAATCTATGAAATAGTCTCTTTTTTCTGTTCTTACAAGTTTTTGTCGTGCAACAAACGAAAATCCTTTTCCTAGTTCCAAAAGGAATTTTTGGAGGTTACCAATTATTGCTGATTCTAATTCAGATTCCGTAAAATCGCTGTTAGGTGATAAACCTATAAACTCGGCAACAGTGGGATTTTTGATAAATTCAAACTTGTCTTGTTGATATGGTGCTGTAAGTTGCTTCATCTCGCTTTCTACAACTTGTTTGTTTTGTGATTGTAGAAGACGATGGTAGTACTGAGATGCAATATTGCGGTCTAGTGTACGGTAGCTCCACATCTGTTCGGATGCTTCTTTTTGATACCATGTGCGCGCTGCAGAATCGGGTACCTGCATAAGGCGTTTGTAGTGTGACCACGTCAATATTCGCCACGGTGTAGCGAATATGTCTGGAAATGTGGCGTAAAACTGTCTGTAATAATATAATGATCCTACAGAGAAACCTTTACCAAATGCCTTTGTGAGTTCCGTGGATAGTTCTTTAAGTATTTGCTTGCCATAATCGGCGCGCTCTTTTCCTCCTTGTTCCTCTTTGATAATACGTTTGCCCATTAACCAATATGCTTCAACCATTGCTGTATTAATGGCTGAATAGGTCTTTTTCCTAGCTTCTGTTATAATGTCTTTGATTTCTGAAATAAACGATTCTTTGACAATTGGTGCTATTTGTTTTTGGGTCATCTTAATATTTGTTGAATGTAACTTTTGCGGGAGATGTTTTGTGAATATCTCTTCAAACAATCGTTATTAACTGTTTCTCTTTTTGGCTTTCCTCTCTTTGTTGAATATTGCGGGCAGGGTTGTTGCAATTCCCCAACAGCGTCTTATCTGTTTCTTTGGTTCTGTGAAGTGCTTATGTGTGAAAACACTATATACTGTTCAAAGTTACGAAATATTTTTTAAAGGATGAAGTTTATTCAATAAAATTGAATATTTTATATTGCATGCACTGGGTGTTATGCAGTGTGGGGTGGTGAATGTATACAATATAGCCCTGCGAACGCTGTTGACTGTTCGCAGGGCTACCGTCCTTTAGAACCGGAAGTGCTGCTTTTTTGTTGCTGCTTTTATCTGCGCTGCTTTTTGATAGTTCTAAAGGATTTTACTATGTTGCTCTTTGCTCTTTAATCACACTACGTGTTCTTGAACCTGCTTTCGCTCGGCATAGTAAAAATAAAATTTTCCTCTGCTCTCGCTTACTCGCAGCTTTGTCTCTTTGCTCTGTTCTCTTTGCTCTTTACTCTTATTTTATCCCCCTCGCCCTGTGGGCACTCCCCCTTGAAAAGTGGGAGAGTTTTGGTTAGTGTTGGGGAATTGCTCTTTGCTCTGTTTTTCACTTTTCCAGCATTTTCTTTATGTTCTTGCGGGCATGGAATATGTGGTTGCGAACACCGCCGGCAGTTATGCCAAGCATGTGGGCTATCTCGCTACAGCTATAGCCTTTGAGCCAAAGGGTCATGACTACCGATTGCCGACGAGGAAGGTGGGATACAATGTACATTATCTGCTGTACGTTGTGCCGGCTGTCAACATCGGCCACTGCGGGTTGGCTGTATAGTTCCAGGCGGTAGTCGCTGCTGTCGGCAAGGCGTTGATGGTATTTGTGGGTGTCTCTTATCTTGTTCTTGAAGACGTTGTCGGTCACGGCAACGGCCCATGCCTTGAAACTGCCTACGGCGCGGTAGGTGTGAAGCTTGTTCATGATGTGTAGCAGTGCTTCCTGCAACATGTCTTCGAGGTCGTCGCGGTTGGTGCAGTAGCTGCTGGCGTATGTGTAGAGGTATTTGCGCAGGTCGGAGACATTGAAGTATTCCTCAATGTCGGGGGTGTTCTCTTTCATCGCTAGGTGCCTTTTGCTTGTGTTTGTTTTTTGCTGTATAAATATAACACTTGAAAAGGCGGTTTTGTTTGCCCACGTAGGGTTAAATTTTGTTAAACCGGTAAATATTTACTCTTTCCAGATTAGGCACCTGTTACTTGTGCGACATTTGTTTGCGTTTTCTTTTCTTGACTCTTCGCTCTCTATTGAGTATTGATGGGAGTGTTACAACTATGTGCCAACAACGTTTCAACTGCTTCTTGGGCTCCATAAAAATGCGGTGTACGAACTCAAGATGGCACTTATGCATCCATTCTGGGCAACGTTTGGGAGCGTTCTCAAGACCACTGTAAAAATTGAATACAGCACCAACCGCTATTGCCACACCATGTTTTAGATGTGGTTTAAGACGGTTCATGAACATCTCCTGCTTTGGAGCGCCAAGAGCTATCCATATGATATCGGCTCCATCTTCCTCTATTTCCCGAGCAATGCTTTCGTAATCAAATTCATCTACGGTGCAGAATGGAAGTTCCTTGAATGTCATTCCGGCAACATCGGGGTTATATTGCATTAGATTCTGTTGCAGGGCATTAAGAGTTCTTTGATGTGTACCCAAGAATATCATGCGATACTTGCGGCTACTTACTATATCAAAAAAGATATTGCTGCCACAATACTGAGTACGCTGATAACCGTATAGCCACTTTATAAATACAGGAACCCAACTGCTGTCGCACAACGAGAATATACTGCCATCGATAACCTTACGATAGTGCTTATTGTTATGTACCATTGTAAGTATATTGCCATCGGCCACACAAATATAGCCTGGCTTGCCGCCGGCCAATTGGTTTTCAATGGCTTTATGTACTGCAGGTACATCAAACTCATATCTTATGTCAAAATATTGTTCCACCGTGGTACACTATCTACAGATTACCTCTATTATAATATAAACTTTTTACAAAGTTATACAAAAAACAGATATGTAACACCAATATATTGTAGTTTTTTAGTATTGCTTGTGTGCTTTTTATAAATCCTATAGCATGTTTATTTTGATGTTTTTTATAGAACATAATAAAACTCGGGCTTTTTGCAATGGCATTGCGTTTTTTATGTAAATTTGCAACATGCATAATAACAAGCAAACAAAAAACGTGGAAAACAATATTGTGAAACTGTTCTTTGCCCTGGTGCAGTGCGGCATAGGGAAAAGGGAGTCGTTACCCGCAACGCCAAGCGCCAAGGAGTGGAGGGCTCTTTATGATATGGCCATTAAGCAGACCCTTGTTGGCATTGTTTTTGCCGGCGTTGAAAGGCTGCCCAAGGAGCAGTACCCACCACGCGACATATTGCTTACCATGCACCGCTTGAGCGAAAGGATAAAGCACTCGAACATTGAACTGAACAGGAAATGTGTGGCGGTTGCAAAGAAATTTGCTGCCGAGGGATTTGAAAGTTGCATATTGAAAGGTCAAGGGATTGCACAGCTGTACCCAGACCCGGGGTTGCGTACCCCTGGAGATATTGATATATGGCTAAAGGGTTCAAGCAAGGAGATTATTGGGTATGTAAAGAAATTCTTCCCGGACTGCAAGCCAACATATCATCATGTCGATTTTCCGGTTAGCAATGAGGTTGAGATCGAAATCCACTACCGCCCCACTTGGATGTACAATCCGTTTACAAACAAGCGTCTGCAAAGATATTTTGACGGCGTGGCGCATGAGCAGTTTGCCAACAGAATTGAAACAGCCGAAGGATGTTTTCCAGCCCCAACTGTGGCTTTCAACAGAATATATATTCTGCTACACATCTATCGTCACCTGTTCTCCGAGGGCATTGGTATGCGCCAGTTGCTCGACTACTATTTTGTCATGCAACAACCTATGTCGGCCAAGGATAGAAGCGAGTATGTTACATTACTGAAAAAGTTCAGGCTCAAGAAATTTGCCTCGGCAGCCATATATGCCATGCAACAGATGTTCGGAGCTGGGAACGGCGACTCTATTGTTAAGCTCAACAAGAAGCATGGGGAATTTCTGCTACGAGAGATTATGATTGCTGGTAATTTTGGCAAATATGATAGCCGTTACGACTTTAGCGAAGGTAATTATAGTATAAAAAGGGGTATTGAGGTAATAAAGCACAACTCTACTTTGATTACAAAGTACACAGGCGAGACACTGTGGAGTCCTTATTTCAAGGTCTGGCACTACTTTTGGCGCAAGAAAAACGGATAAAGAAAGTGCAAATTGTGTGTACATTCAAATACAAGAGTGCAGCAAGACGATGTGTCGTGCTGCACTCTTCCTTTAATTGTGGAGATGTTTTTGCTGCTTTCAATCTCTTTAAAGGTATGCCGGCAATGCAGGCTACTGCCTGCAAAGGTTTTTATTTGTCATTATAATTGGAATCATCCTCGGCTGCAAGTTCTATATTACTGTCGCCAAAGTCAAAATTGGATTTACCAAGCGGTTTTGCCTTTGCAAGAATACTGTTGCGGAGTTCTATAAACTCTTCGGCCTCCTCGGGTGGCAGGTCGCGACGCAGTTCCTCATCGGTATACAAGAAAGCCTCGGCGGCTTCGCATATAAGTTCTATGCCACGGTTTATCTTAATATTCTCTTCGTTATCCATTATGCTGCTTTTGTTTTAGGTTCTGTTACTTAAAATACCACCTGGGTATATTGTGCAAACCTGCTGTAATTGCCATAGTTGCTGCCATATGCCAGAATTTCGACAGGCTTGTTAATGCAAAATTATATATTATTTTAATAATAAACAATTATCAAATGAAAAGTTTTGCTGTGTATGGGCCGGCGCGGGTGAGGGGAGATTCCCCCAAAGGTTTAGGAGATTCCCCCGCAACGATTAGGAATAATCAATTGCAGCGGGAAGTTTACTGCACTACCTTTGCAGCAGACAAAGAGACATAAACAGGTTTAACCATTAAAACTTACAGTTATGAAAAAGGTGATGATTATTGCAGTGATGATGGGCGCAATGCTTATGCCTGCACAGATGTTTGCAAAGAATGACAGAGTGAACGAGAGACCAAGAGTAGAGAACAACCAGAAGAAAAAAGAGATAAGGATTGCGAATGAACGTGGCAAAAGACCAGCAAACAAACCCAACAAGAAGCGTGCCGCAAACTACCGCCCAAACAACAAACCCGGCAAGCCTGTGGTTGCAGCAAGACGTCCGGCTCCCGTGGTTGTAGTAAACCGCCCCGCTCCACGTCCATGCCCTCCCCCTCCTCCACCACCAGCTCCACGCCGTTACAATTATAGCTGTGGCGCAGCCGACGCTGTAACAAGTTTCCTGAGCATAGTTGCATTGATGTCAATCATCGCAGACTAAAAGAGAAGTTTGGGTAATAATGAATTGGTAAAAAATAGAAATAGTATTTTAGAGATTGACTAAAAAGTCCCTTCTGTTCAATCCGGACAATATGCGGGTGATCCATATTACTAAATGGGTCACTCGCCTTTTATAGTCATAAATAACCAAATATTGCACAAATTTAGAATTTGTTGCTATTGCCAAGTTGACAAAAGAAGAGTATTTTTGCTTGCAAAAATATCAGCGGCGCAAAAACAGGAGTACAGCGACGCATTGGACAGTAAAAAACACAACAATATAGATGAAACTTTCAGAGCTAAAGAATGGCGAAACCGCTGTTATTGTGCGCCTGCTGGGACACGGTGGGTTCCGCAAGCGCATAATGGAGATGGGCTTCATTAGAGGCGAAAAGGTGAAATCGGTACTCGATTCACCCATGCACGACCCCGTGAAATACCATGTGATGGGTTACGACGTGCTGCTGCGCCGCAACGAGGCTGCCATGATTGAGGTGTTGCCCGAGGATGAGGCAAAGAAAGAGCTTACCCCAGCTCCAACGTTCAGCAGTTTCACCATATGCGAGAACTGCAGTGGCCTCAACTGTAAGAACTGCATGCAGCGCAAGGTTACAACCAGCACAAGCAATGTGATAAACGTTGCACTGGTAGGTAACCCCAACAGCGGCAAGACATCGATGTTCAACGCCCTTGCCAACCAGAACGAGCATGTGGGCAACTATAGCGGAGTGACTGTTGACGCAAAGACAGGCAGTTTCAACTACAAGGGCTACCGCATAAACATCACTGACCTGCCCGGTACATACTCTATTGCGGCATATTCGCCCGAGGAGATTTATGTGCGCCGTCACCTGTTCGAGAAACAGCCCGACGTTATCATAAACTCGGTAGTGGCATCGAACCTGGAGCGAAACCTATACCTCACCACAGAACTTATAGACATGAACCTGCGCACTGTTGTGGCACTCAACATGTACGACGAGCTGCTTGCAAGTGGCGCAACTGTCGACTACGCCCATCTGGGCGCAATGATGGGTATTCCCATTATTCCAACCGTTGCCAAGAATGGCAAGGGACTCGACAGACTGCTCGACACCATAATAGAGCTGTTCGAGGGCAAGAACAAGACAATACGTCACATACACATAAACTACGGTAGCATAATTGAGGAACAGATTGCACCTTTGTCGGCCGAAATTCACCGTGCCGAAGATGTACCACACCAGTTCCCCGTGCGTTATTGGGCACTTAAGCTGCTGGAGCAGGATAAGGAAGCGTCGTTGCAGCTGAAGGATTGCTTTGAGCTGCCACGATGGGAGAAACTTGCCCAGAACTCGGCAAAGAAGATACACAACCAGATTGGTGTGGATGTGGAGACCGCCGTGAGCGGTGCAAAATATGGTTTCATAAGCGGCGCCTTGCACGAGACCTACAAGCCCGGCGACAAGGACGCACAGAAACAGACAAAACTGATCGACCGTCTGGTGGCAAACCGCTGGTTAGGGTTCCCCATATTCATATTCGTGATGTGGGTGATGTTCAGTTCGGTATTCGTGCTTGGTTCATACCCCCAGGAGTGGATTGAGGGCCTTTTTGGTTGGTTGGGTAACTTTGCCACAAGCATAATCCCCGCCGGTGCATTGCAGGACCTTGTTGTCAACGGAATAATAAGTGGCGTGGGCAGCGTAGCGGTATTCATTCCGCAAATACTTATACTATATCTGTTCATCTCCTTTATGGAAGACTCGGGCTACATGGCACGTGCCGCATTCATCATGGACCGTATTATGCACAAAATGGGACTGCACGGCAAGTCGTTCATTCCCATGCTCATGGGCTTTGGCTGCAACGTGCCTGCAATTATGGCAACACGCACCATTGAGAGCCACAGCAGCCGCATAATAACAATACTTGTAACCCCATTCATGTCGTGCAGCGCACGACTGCCGGTACTCATTCTGTTTGCCGGTGCATTCTTTCCCGGGCATGCAGCACTGGTACTCATAATGCTGTACCTGCTTGGCATAGCAGTTGCCATAATAACGGCAAGGCTGTTGCGACTGACAAAGTTCCCCAAGGACGAGACACCGTTTGTGATGGAACTGCCGCCCTATCGCTGGCCAACACTGAGTGCAACACTGCGCCACATGTGGGAAAAATGCGCCCAGTACCTCAAGAAAATAGGTACCATAATCCTGTTATCGACAGTTGTCATCTGGTTCCTGGGATACTATCCAAGGCCAAGCGAGGAGCAAATAGTACAGAGTACAGAGTACAGAGTACAGAGCAAAGAGCAAAGAGCAAAGAGTACAGAGTACAGAGCAAAGAGCAAAGAGCAAAGAGTACAGAGTACAGAGCAAAGAGCAGAGAGCAGAGAGAATGGCGAGTATGACAAGGATGGCATTAGCGGACATTCGTTCATAGGCATGATTGGCAAGGCTGTCGAGCCGGTACTTGAACCTTTGGGACAGAATTGGCGTTCAAGTATTGCCATAATAACAAGTATACCTGCAAAGGAGCTTGTTGTCAGTACGCTCGGTGTGCTATACAGCAGCGACTCCGACGAGGGATTGAAGCACGACCTTGAGAAATCGGCCGACTTTACCCCACGCTCGGCAGCAGCATTCATGGTATTCATTCTGCTATTTTTTCCATGCATAGCAACGGTAGCCGCCATTGCAAGCGAAACTCGTAACCGCTGGTGGGCATTGTTCTCAATAATCTACAACACCGCAGTTGCATGGATAGCCGGTTACGTAGTATACAATATAGGTGCAATATTATGAACAAACAATTAAACAACTTGATGAAAAAATGAGCAACAAAGAGACCATATATACAAACCGCATGAAACTTGCCGACCTGTTGGAAAGCGAC
>JAFZFM010000129.1 GCA_017555865.1 Bacteroidaceae bacterium | reverse complement strand
CAAGTTGCTCTGTCCAAAGACCATATTCCCAAAACATTTGCGAATGGTCCTCAAAGACATGCTCATAACAGCACCTCAGTTTCCATTCACCGGCATTCCACGTCACTGCCCCCAACCAGCTTCCAAGTACATTTCCGGCAATGTTAGCCTGGTCGGCAGCATGATATTCACTGTCACCGCCTGTTGGAACTAAAGCCATAAAATAATCTTTTGGTCTGCTTGGATTATGAGAAATATTACCGGGAATATTCAAAAGATTATAGGTAGTACCACCGAACTGGGATACCATACTTATTCCCAATTCTGCAGTTAAAGGAAACTTTTTTTCATTACCGAAACGCATGATGCCAGCTTTTGAGTGATAGCGTACTCCAACAGTATGCGCCTTACCCTCGGCAACAAAATCCTTTTGCCAATTCTCATCGCTGAACCACCCGTATGCCAAATGTCCACGCACAGCCAACCACCCTCCTGTTCCTGATATATCAAGATACTGTGGCAGTTCTATGCGTATTTGTGGAATTGGGCGTGCATTTCCACTCTCAACAAGCCCACCGCTCGAAAGACGCGGGTTATGAATTTCACCCCAACGTTCCTTTTGTCCAAACGAAAAGAGAAATCTTTTCCATGTCAAATCCACGAAAGCCTGCTGGACAAAGACCGTAGAGGTAAGGTTGCTTCCTATTACCACATCTGCTCCCCACTCTATTCCTAAGTTGCAGTTTTTCAATGGATGGTCCCCAGCCAGACCTATACGTGTATAATAGGACTCACCCTCATAGCTGTTTATACCCTGGCGATTACTCATATGCCAGAATGGCGAATAGTCACCACTACCCGCCATAGCACTGAATTCATACACTTCGGACAATGTCTGCGCTCCTGCAATTACAGCCAGCGACATTGCAACCAGTAAGCATAGTTTTCTCAACATTCTAAATTCAGATATTATTCACTCCCGCTGCAATGTTCACAATTGTCATTACAGCCTTTTCCATCACCTGCAACGACACAAATTCATAACGGCTATGGAAATTGATTCCGCCGGCAAACAAGTTAGGGCAAGGCAAGCCCATGAAAGAGAGCTGCGCACCATCGGTACCGCCACGTATAGGTTTAATCTGAGGTACAACACCTGCCTTTTCCATAGCCTGTTTTGCCAACTCTATAATATGCATTTTGGGCTCAACCTGCTCACGCATATTGCGGTACTGCTCCTTGAGTTCAAGAGTCACAACGCCGTTGCCATATTTCTCATTTATCAGAGTCTCGACCTTGCGCATGAAATCCATACGTTTCTCAAATATTTCACGGCTGTGGTCACGTATAATATACGAAACCTCGGCATGGTCTACACCACCGTTTATTGACATGAGATGATAGAAGCCTTCGTAACCTGTTGTACATTCAGGAGACTCATTGGCAGGAATAGCCTCAACAATAGCTGTTGCCACACGCAATGCATTCAACATCTTGCCCTTAGCATAACCTGGGTGCACGTTACGTCCCTGTATTGAGAAAGAGGCACTACCGGCATTGAAGTTCTCGAATTCAAGTTCACCCTCGCTGCCGCCATCAACAGTATATGCCCAATCGCAGCCGAAAAGAGGTACATTGAAATTGTGTGCACCGCGACCAATCTCCTCATCTGGGTTGAATGCAATGCGTATTTTTCCATGTTCAATTTCGGGGTGTGCCTGCAGATACGCTATAGCAGTAACAATCTCGGCAACACCGGCCTTATCATCGGCACCAAGCAGTGTTGTTCCATCAGTAACTATAAGATCATTACCTTTATATGCCTCAACTTCGGGAAAATCCTCTACCTTAAGATAAATATTTTCCTTTGCGTTGAGCAGTACATCGCCACCCGGGTAATTGTTCACTACACGAGGTGTAACATTCTTTCCGCTCATATCCGGACTTGTATCAAGATGGGCAATGAAACCTATCACCGGAAGGTTCTTGTTGCAATTTGCAGGCAGTGTTGCATAGAGATATCCCTTATCGTCAAGCACAACATCTTCGAGACCCATGTTCTTCAGTTCCTGTTCAAGATAACGGGCAAAGACAAACTGTCCTTCGGTTGTTGGCACTGTTGTTGCATTGTCACATGATTCTGTATTGAAGGTCACATACTTCAAGAAACGCTCAAGCATATAATTCTTTACTTCCATAATCCTTATATTTTATTGTTATTTTATTATTACCATTGTTGCACCAAAGCCATATTTCTGGAACGAGGCATCCTGGGATAGACAACGTGGATACTTCTTGCGCAGTTCCTGACCAATAGCATTACGCAACACGCCGTCACCCTTGCCATGAATGAATACAATCTTCATTCCACGGTTCCTTATATTTTCGTCCATTGTACGCCTTACCACATCAAGCTGATAATTGAGAATATCAAAGGCATTCATCCCGGCTGTGGTTTCTATTATCTCTTCAATATGCAAGTCCACTTCTAGGATATCTGTTCCTTTTGTAAGATTGGGCTTGGATGTTTTCTGTGGCTGTGTATTACCCTTCTTGTTCTCGAGAATTATTTTCTGAATCTCTGCAGCATCGGTAAATATCTCCTTTGTAGGCTTGTCATCAACCACAATGTCATAAATCAAGGCTCCTTCGTCAAAGAACGGATTCTCGCGGAAAAGGTGCAATTTATAGAATTTTACGGTATCTATTCGGCGTTCTATATTCATTGCAGGCTTTAGGGCAAAAGACTTGCCGGCCTTGAACGGAATCAACTGCACACATACATGCTCAATATCATTCAGTTCCTCACGACCGAACTCCTCAAGAAACATTTTTGAGTTAGGCTCAAGCATGCCATTGGCACGGACACGCCAACTGCGGCCTTCGGCCGACATATATGTAAAATAGAAACTATAGTTGCAATCGTTTATTATGTAAGCCTCGAAACGGGAATTGCTGAGCGACTTCTCATCCATTGGAAGAAAAGCAAGCGACACATTCAAACGCTCACCTTCGGGACGCTCTGCAGGCTTATATGTGACAACAGGCTCTACACCTTCCCAATCATCATCGGCAACAACTTTTGCAGGTTGTTTTACGCTACGCTTGAGAGCGGTTTCATCCTCTTTCTTTGGGGCAACTGTCTTCTTTTGAAAATTATATTCGTTGGTATCCACTACCACACACTCGCGTATAGGCATTGGAATCTCAAAGCCGTCCTTATCCTCTACAAGTACAACATCTTTTCCTCTGAATCCTTTGACAACACCGCCACCACACTCATAAATGAATCGTACCTTATCACCAATCTTCATATACTGTTGTTTTTTATGCTTTGTTAATAAAAGGGATATTGCATGCAATACACCTTTTAACCTTTTAAACAGCGAAGATAATGATAAAAATCACATTATTGATACAACAACTGATTAATTTCTTCTCTTTTTTATTTTATTCCTGGTATCATCAGCATCAGGAGCTTTCAGAAAACCCTCTTCCCAGCAAAGGGTATCACCTTTCATTTCGGTAAAGAAATAGTAGAATCCACAGGAAGGTATACTGTCCTCGTCAAATTCTGTCAAATGGTTTTGACCGTATTCAAAAACAGCACTCCCAAAATACAAAGGTTCACTAAGCCTCCATGAGTAATGAGAATACAAAGGTACAGTCTCATCATCACCATTGCATGACAAGACAATCATTACCAGAAAGAGAAAAAAAATACGGGCCATTTTCTTTTTTTTATCTAAAAGAAAACAGCCCGATGTAAAAAAATGTTTATTGACTTGAGATAAAACGACAAATTATCATTCTATCTCCTCGACATTCTCAAACCTATCCCATATTCTTGCAAAGCCGTACTCACCAACCAATCCTTTTGGAACACGCAGCAATGCCTTGGCATACACTCCAGAATCGGCTATATCATTGCTGCACATTGGAGCAGCCTCGCACATGACATTCAACACCTTCAACGAAGTACAGCTTCGGAAAGCCTGATCACCTATACCTACCACTGCAGCGGGAACAGTAATACTCTCTAATGAACTGCAATTATAAAATGCTCCATAACCAATATTAAGTACTCCTGAATGAAGTTTTACATTCTCAAGAGCAGTACATCCCGCAAGCACTCCCTGGTCGAGCATATTCACTCCCTTGGGCAATTCAAAGGACACCAGAGATGAACAGCCCCAGAATGCACCCTTTTTTACAGATACCACAGTAGCCGGCAATACAATTTCTTTAAGCGAAATACAGTCACGGAAAGCCCACCCTTCAACATTCAGCAGTCCATCAGGGAACTGTACATCGCTCAGTGAAGAACAGCCACAAAAAGCATATTCTCCAATACTGTCAACCATAGGACCTATAGAGACTGTAGACAAAGACTTGCAGCCATCGAACAATGACGGCTCTATATTTATAAGATTCTGTGACAGGGTAACCGTTTCCAATGCTTCACATGCAGCAAAAGCACCCTTGCCGACAACTATCACATCCTTGGGAAGTGAAACATTCTTCAACGAAGTACACCCCTTGAATGCCTCCATTCCAATTACATGCAAACCTACACCAAATACAACATCCGAAAGCATACTACACCCTTCGAATGCCGATATACCTACACTCTCGACATTAGCCCCCATTACAACAGTCTGCAGCCCTGTACAACCGGCAAAAGCCTCATCAAGGATATCTGCAACCATATATTCCACAGCATTGCAGACTATAGTATCGGGTATTGTCACACAACCGCTATATGGCTCCAACGACCTGGTTACTGTAGCGTTCTTTTTTTCTGTATCGAGCAGATAGGTAATATTATCTACGACTACTATCATAATAATCAACTTTTAAGGAATAAGCAACGAACTGTCACCATAACTCAAGAAACGGAATCCGTTCTCCAGTGCATAATCATAGACTCTGCTCCAGTCTCCTTTAAGAAAAGCCGAAACGAGCAACAGCAATGTACTTTTGGGCTGATGGAAATTTGTAACTATAGCCTTTACAATCCTGAATTCATAACCTGGTGCTATCATAATTTGAGTATGGGCATGCACTTTGTCAGCCTCCATTCTGTCCAACCATTCGACAAGTGCCTGCAAAGCCTCAACCACACCCAATGTATGCTCACGCTTATAAGGAGTCCACTGGTCAACATGCAGTTCATCGGGCAAAACCGCAGGGTTTTCGGCAACCATTTCTCCAAGGAAATAGAGACTTTCGAGCGTGCGTACCGATGTCGTTCCCACAGCTACGGCATTACCACCTGCATTCAACAGTTCAACAAGCAAGTTGCGGTTTACCTCGATATATTCCTCATGCATCTCGTGGTCGGCAATAAGTTCGCTCTTCACTGGTTTAAAAGTTCCTGCACCCACGTGAAGTGTAACCTCACGACACCTTACACCGTTGTCAGCAAGCACAGTAAGCACCTCTGGGGTAAAATGAAGTCCAGCAGTAGGAGCCGCAACAGAACCTTTAACCTTGGAATACACTGTCTGATATGTACTTTTGTCACTTTCCTCGGTACTGCGGTTCAAATATGGCGGAATAGGAAGTTCGCCAGCAGCCTCAAGCAGTTCGGCAAACGTAACACCGCCATCCCATGTAAAACGCACTTTATTTACAGCAGCTGCGCTACTTATTCTTTCTACCGACAATACAATATCCTTTCCGGCAACATTTATCACCTGTGACAGAATTCCACTTTTCCATCGGTTGGAGTTTCCTACAAGGCACTGCCACACACACTCCTGCGTCTCCTGGAAAATGAGCTGATAATCGGCAGGCGCATCCGGTTCAAGGCAAAATACCTCAATTTGCGCACCGGTCTCCTTGCGGAAACGCAGACGAGCCTGAATAACACGTGTATTGTTGAAAACCATAATGCTACCGGCAGGAATGTGAGATGGAAGATTACTGAAACACTCCTGTGCAATATTTCCACCCTTATACACCAACAGTTTGGAGGTGTCGCGTTTTTCCAACGGATATTTTGCTATTCTCTCATCGGGCAACGGATAATCATACTCCGCTATAGCAATTCCCCTTACGTCATCAATCATTGTATCTATTTTTTTGCACGGTTGATTATATATATTCCGGCCATGGCCAAACCGGCTGCAAGCAGGTAGTTATAATAGAAAGTCTCTCCCAGGCAAAGGCACGATGTGATAGCCCCGACAACAGGAATAAGTGAGTTGAAGATTGCAACCTTACCAACAGGATTACAGCTTAACAACTTGTTATACAAAGTGAAACCCAAAGTAGAGATACCAATGAGCAGAGCAAGCACAACAACACCGGCAAAAGTCACTTGTAGTAAAGTT
>JAFZFM010000128.1 GCA_017555865.1 Bacteroidaceae bacterium | reverse complement strand
TATTTCCATATCTCTTCAAACTGCTCTTTCTCCTCTTTTGAAAGATTGTCGTATTTTATACCGTCTGTAAGGATGGCTGTACCACGCTTCAGGCCGTTATAAGGTACAAGATGTTTTTCTGCAACAGCCTCGCCAAGCTCATAAGCGAAGGTGCTCTGTTCATCAATGTTGAACAGCTCAAAGGTATTGCGCTCCACCTCGTCGCGCGGTGTGGCTGTCAAGCCCACAAGCAAGCAATCGAAATAGTCAAAGATAGCCGTGTACTTGCCGAATACAGAACGGTGTGCCTCGTCAATGATTATAAGGTCAAAGCGACCGACTGAAAAACCTTTGGTATCAGTGTCGATGTAGTTAATCATTGTCTGATATGTACTGAACATTATTCGTGCAGACATATCGGGCTTCTTGTCCTCGGAGAGAATACAGGTAGAGAATGACGGCACCAACTTGCTGTAGTTCTTCGCTGCCTGTTTAACGAGTGCCGTGCGGTCGGCAAGGAAAAGGATATTCTTTACCCAACCGTTACGGGCAAGTACATCGACAAGCGAGATTGACACTCGTGTCTTGCCTGTACCTGTTGCCATAACGAGCAGAGTACGGCGGTGCATATTGTTGAAGCGTTCGCATACACTGCGTATCGCCATTTTCTGATATGCACGGTTCGTTATCTCGTCCTTGATATTGAGGTCAGTAATTGAGGCTCTCCCTCTACGCTGAATGAGCAATTCAAGCTCTTCAGCGGTATGATAACCGTACACAGGGCGAGGTGGATATCCGAGTCCGTCGATAACCTCTGTGCGGTAGCCGTTGGTATAATATATGACAGGATAAACACCATACTGCTTTTCAAGGCACGCGGCATAAAGCTCTGCCTGGTGTTTTCCCTTTGTGGGGCTTACTGTGGTGCGTTTTGCCTCAACTACAGCAAGAGGCTTACCATTTGAGCCAAAGAGGACATAATCGGCATAGCCAACGCCCTCGTCATTCGGCATACCGCTGACCTCTATTTCAATGCCGGCTTTAAGCGGTGCAAAAACACCCTCCTTTGAGAGTACCTGCCAACCGGCTTCCTGTAGCATTATGTCAATGAAATATTTGCGTGTCTCGGTCTCCGATATTCCTGTATCGTGTGGCTCGGCCGGAGCATCTGCCACCTTCTCCATATCCACACTTTCAACGAAAGCTGGTGCTGGTTCGGGCTTCTTTACCGGCTCTATATGTATCGGTGCAACCTCGGGTATCAGTGTCTTGTCAAATTCGGGGAATGAGTCAAAGACACGGAGCTTAACAAGCACAGCACCGACTACATTATGCAGATTTAGCAGTGAGAAGAAAGATACTCTCTTTGTTACCTCACCCAAATGGGCAACTTTGTTACCTGCCTTACGGATATAGTGAACAGCCATCATAAGGCGGTCGTCGCCTATGAATTGTTTGAAAGGCTCGCCGTCGATCAATTCATACAATGATGCGCGTTCGCCAACCTCGATGTTCTTCAGTTCATATAAAGTACGCACCAACCACTCAAGAGCACGACGGCCATTGAGTGCCGATTTTTCGGGATCACTCACCTGGCATATCTCTGCCGTATTGCAGTATGAGTGCAAGGTGGCAAGGTGCGGATTTTCTTTCAGGTAATCAAAGTTTCTCATAACGAAACTGCTTATTTAGTTAAAGTAGTAGTCCATTCTGCTATTGAAGAGCAATTCTGTCTCTTCAATGTTTTTCTTCAGTATTGCCTTCTGTTTTTCTATTGCCTCAATCTTTTCGGCAAACTGTTGCTGAAGAGTGAGAGGGGGAACAGGTATAGGAATAGAATATAAAGAAGATTTAACAAGATGTTTTATTGTAACTCCCTTACCGTATTTAGAGTCCAAATCGCCACAATCCTTTAAGTGTTTCAAGTTAAATAGACAGTAAATAGGCAATATAGTACCTTTGAACCTTAAACGATGCAAAGCATTCTGATATAGCATAGAAGAGTCACTTTCCCAAATGGCAGCTCGTCCTATATCTCCACCTTCACAAACTAATAAATCTCCTTTCTTAACTGAATAACGCTCAATTTCGGTAGGCTCAAATCTTGCCTCTTTAAGAACCGAAAGTTCTACCTTACCCCATAGGACATTTATAGAGCAAAGATATGGCAACAAGTCACCCGTATCTATAGACTTATTAAGAGTCTTTCCTAAATCACTTTCGCAGACCTCCTCAAGTTTCTTTATTTCCCAACCTTTATCGTTGGTTATTGGGTCGCCGAACATATCGTAGAAGATTGACTGTGCGAGGGTGTCATATTCCTTTAACTGCTGTTTCTGCTTCTCTATGATAGAAGAAAGGCAATCCAATTCCGCAACAATCCTTTCCTGCTCGGAGAGAGGGGGAACGGGGATAGGAATTGACAATAAAGAAGATTTTACAAGGTGCTTTATCGTTACTCCTTTGCCATAACGAGAATCTAATATTCCGGCATCTTTAAGAGAACGGAGATAAAGCAAGCAAAATCTTGGAAGAACAGAACCGTCAAACCTTACACGGTGAAGTGCATTTTGATACAACATCGGTTCTTCCTTATCCCATATTGCAGCTCTACCAATATCACCACCTTCGCAAATAAGCAGGTCGCCCTTTCTTACAGAGTAACGTTCCATTTCTGATTTTTCAAACTTTGTCTGCTTTACAGTTGAAAGTTCGATTCTATCCCAAAGTACATTGATAGCACATAAATATGGTTGCAGTTCACCTGTATCTGTAGCCTGGTTTAGAGTCTTGCCCAAGTCGCTTTCGCAGACATCCCCAAGTTTCTTTATTTCCCAACCGTCTCTCATATTACATAAATTTAGTACGGAAGTCGGCAAGGGCTTCAGTGATTTGGCTATGCAGTTCCTCAATTCGTCCAAAAACGACATCGGGCTGCTCATATACTATCTTTTCACGCTCAACCTCTTTGTACTTATTGATTGAGAGGTCGTAATCCTTTTCGCGAAGCTCCTCTACAGGAACAAGGAATGACTGTTCCTTGCGTGTGCGGTCGGCCTCACCAGCAAGATTATGGAAGCGTGCAATAATGTCGGGGATATCATTCTCGGTAACTTCACTACGCTTTTGGTCGAGTGAATAACCGTCGGCCTTCATATCATAGAACCAAACCTTGTCGGTACCACCGGCATTGGTCTTGGTGAAGATAAGTATTGCGGTAGATACACCTGAATATGGTTGGAACACGCCACTTGGCATAGAAATGACGGCCTGTAACTGCTGGTTGTCGATAAGCTCCTTGCGGATTGCCTTGTGTGCCTTTGAATTTCCGAAAAGCACACCGTCGGGAACGATGCTTGCACAACGGCCACCCAACTGCAACATACGCAC
>JAFZFM010000127.1 GCA_017555865.1 Bacteroidaceae bacterium | reverse complement strand
TCGACCTCGGTGGTGTTGACGGTCTTATCCACATTACAGACCTCTCTTGGGGCCGCGTAAACGATCCTACAGAGGTTGTAGCACTCGACCAGAAGATCAACGTTGTTATCCTTGACTTCGATGACGAGAAGAAGCGTATCGCTCTCGGCTTGAAGCAGCTCACTCCACACCCATGGGATGCTATCGACGCAGACCTCAAGGTAGGTGATGTTGTTAAGGGTAAGGTTGTCGTTATGGCAGACTATGGTGCGTTCATCGAGATCGCTCCTGGCGTTGAGGGTCTTATCCACGTTTCAGAGATGTCTTGGAACCAACACTTGCGTTCAGCTCAGGACTTCATGAAGGTTGGCGAGGAGGTAGAGGCAGTTATCCTCACACTCGACCGCGACGAGCGTAAGATGTCTCTCGGTATCAAGCAGCTCAAGGAGGATCCTTGGACAAACATCGACGAGAAGTATCCTATCGGTTCAAAGCACACAGCTAAGGTTCGCAACTTCACAAACTTCGGTATCTTCGTAGAGATCGAGGAGGGTGTTGACGGTCTTATCCACATCAGCGACCTCTCTTGGACAAAGAAGGTTAAGCACCCATCTGAGTTCACACAGATTGGTGAGGCTATCGAGGTTCAGGTTCTTGAGATCGACAAGGAGAACCGCCGTTTGAGCCTTGGCCACAAGCAGCTCGAGGAGAATCCATGGGATGTATTCGAGACAGTATTCACAGTTGGTTCTATCCACGAGGGTGTTATCACAGAGCTCATCGACAAGGGCGCTGTAGTATCTCTCCCATACGGTGTAGAGGGTTTTGCAACTCCAAAGCACCTTGTAAAGGAGGATGGCACACAGGCTGCTGCCGAGGAGAAACTTTCATTCAAGGTTATCGAGTTCAACAAGGAGGCTAAGAGAATCATCCTTTCACACAGCCGCATTTTCGAGGATGCTGCTAAGGAGGAAGAGAAGGCTGAGAAGAAGGCTGCAGCTGCTGTTCGCAAGAACAAGAAGGCTGAGGAGGCTGCTCCTGCCATCCAGAACCAGGCTGCTTCTACAACTCTCGGTGACATCGACGCACTTGCAGCGTTGAAGAGCAAGCTCGAAGGCAAAGGCGAATAATCATTATTCACCATATTCACGATAAAGGTTGCCCAAAAGGCAACCTTTATCTTTTTATATATACACGTCCTTGCTTTTGTAACAGAGATTGGTTATTTTTGCATATGGAACAGTTCGAGATACATATACTGGGGTGCGGTTCGGCACTGCCCACTACACGTCACAATGCAAGTTCACAGGTTATACGCATTGGGAACAAGCAGTTCATGATTGACTGCGGTGAGGGAACACAGAGAGAGTTGCGCAAACAACACATACACTTCTCGTTCATAAACCACATATTCATATCGCACCTGCATGGAGACCACTGTTTCGGACTTATTGGACTGATATCGACATTCGGTCTGCTTGGACGTACAGCTCCGCTACATATATATGCCGACAGCAAACTCGAAGAACTTATGAAGCCACAGATTGAGTTCTTTTGCAATGGCATGCATTACCCTATTTTCTTCCACAACATTGACTGTTCAAAGAGAGAGATAATATTTGAGGACAATACAATAACCGTTGAGAGTGTGCCTCTGAAACACCGCCTTGCCACATGCGGTTTCATATTCCGCGAGAAACCCAAACAAAGACATCTTATAGGCGAAGCTGTAAACTTCTACAATATACCTACATACATGCGCCAGGCAATAAAGGATGGAGCAGACTACACGACACCCGATGGGGATGTTATCCCAAACAGCAGACTGACAAAGGACGCAGACCCTTCGCGCAGCTATGCATATTGCAGCGATACAGCACCATGCCCCGAGAACTGCGAATATCTGAAGGATGTTGACCTGCTTTACCACGAAGCTACATTTGCCGACAGCGAGAAGGAGCGTGCTGCACAGACATTCCACAGCACTGCAAGGCAGGCAGCAGAGATTGCGAGGGGCTCAAATGCAAAAAAATTGCTCATTGGACATTATTCATCGCGATATGAAACACTCGATACACTGCTGGACGAGGCCAAGGAGGTTTTCCCAAACACCATTTGCGCCATGGAGGGGGTGACTGTCACAATTTGACACAAGGATTAAACCTTTGCCACCCAAACATGTCAAAAAAGAGCAGAAAAGCACGGCATTGTGAGAAAGAGCATATACAACGAGGAATCAATAATAAAGCAACTGAAGGATGAGAAGCTGAAAGCCGCAGCCTTTTCAATAGTTGTGAGCCATTTCAGCCAAAAGATATATTGGCTGGTGCGTCGCATGGTTACGTATCATGACGACGCTGATGATATTGTACAGGAGACATTCATCAAAGCATGGAGCAATATCGACAAATTCCGCGGTGATTCCAAAATATCGACATGGCTCTATCGCATAGCCGTAAATGAGACACTTTCGTTCCTGGAGAAAAACAAAAGCAACGTAATATCACTAAACAGTCCCGAGGGAGAGATTGCAAACCTTATTGAGGGCGATGCATATTTCAACGGCGAGAGGGTTGACGCACTGTTCCAGGAGGCACTCAACAGGTTGCCACACAAACAAAGGCTCACATTCAACATGAAATACTTTGAGGAGATGAAGTATGAGCAAATTTCGGAAATACTTGACACCAGTGTGGGAGCGCTAAAGGCGTCATACCACTTTGCTGTAAAGAAAATTGAGACTTTTTTAGAAGAGAACAATTAAACCATTCGTTGTATTGAATATCCAAATAGAAGAGAGAGAAAAATTATGAAACTGGACGAATATAAGAACAGAAAAGCCTTCACTACACCCGACGGTTATTTTCAGCAGCTTAACGAGCGCATAGCCGAATCGACTACAAGGGTGCAGAAGAGCGGCAGAAGCATAGGTTTCTGGACACGTGCCGTTGGTTATGCTGCTTCAATAGCCATTATAGCAGTTATTGCTACAACAGCCTTGTCAACATACAAAAGTTCAAAATCCATTGCTATGAATGAGTATGCCGACGAGGAGTATCTTGACAACGAATATATAGATAACATGTTGCAGAACTATCCCATAGATGACTACACATTCTACTGCTGCATTACTGGTACCGACATGAACTGACAATAAATATTATAATTATGAAGAAGATATTTTTACTTATAGTACTGATACTGTCGACTGTAGCTGTTACAGCTCAGGAGAATGGTGAAAGAGCAAAAAAGGGACGTTTCTCGCCCGAAGAGTTCAAGGCAAAACAACAGAAGTTCATAACAGAAAAGGCAAAACTTACCGAAGCGGAGGCCGAACTGTTCTTCCCGCTCTTCTTTGAACTGCAGAAGAAGAAGTTTGAAATTGAGCGCAACGCACGCAAGGGAATGTTCAAGAAGCGTGACGGGAGACCTACCGATGAGGAGTGCCGCGAGTATGTCAACAAAATGGCCGAGAGCAAGATTGCAATAGCAAAACTTGAGAAGGAATATACCGAGAAATACATGAAGGTTATACCGGCTTGCAAGATAATGGAAATTCAACGTGCCGAAAACATGTTCCAGAGACACCTGATGAACGAGATGATGCCTCGCGGCCCAAGAAACGGTATGAAGAAACCACAAGAAAAAAGATGAGCAATTGCTCATCTTTTTTCTTGTATTATATTAATGAAAATTATGGTCTCAGGAATTCGCAGTTCCCGAGACAATATCGAGTATCTCATTTGTAATTGCCTGTTGACGACCTTTATTGTATTCAAGCGTAAGTTCGGCAATCAGGTCGTTGGCATTCTCGGTTGCAGCCTGCATTGCTATCATACGAGCCGAATGTTCTGCCACAGCCGAATCGAGCAGTGATGTATATAGGTGCAATGATACTACCTTGGGCAACAACGATACAAGCAGTTCTTCGCGGCTTGGTTCTATAATGAATTCTGTTGCATGTTGCTGTTCCAAATCTGTTTCCTGTGACAACAGAACCGGTAGAAGCTGTTCGTATACAGGTTGCAGCCTTGACGCTGAAAGGCTATGTGTGAATACAAGTTCTACCCTATCTGCTTCACCCGACAGAAAGCGCTGCATAAGAGTTGTCGCTACAGCATTGACTGGCATATATTCCAATGTCTTGACATTCTTCATTGCAGACTCATGCACCATAAAACCATGTTTCTTCATGGAATCGTACATTTTGCGGCCTATGGCAATTATTTCGACTTCAACATCGGTAGAGATATAGTATTCGGTCCTCTCCTTAGCTTTGCGCACGATGTTTGCATTGAATGTTCCGCAGAGTCCGGTATCGGAAGCTACAGCTACAATAATAACCTTTTTCACCTCGCGTTCGGCAGTCAATGGAATGTTTGCCGAAGCTGTATTATTGAGAGACAAAGCCAGAAACTCATCGATCTTGCGACTGTAGGGCAACATGCCGTCTATTGCGCCTTGTGAACGGCGCAACTTGGCAGCAGAGACAAGCTTCATTGCCGAAGTTATCTTCTGCGTATTCTTTACCGACTGTATACGTTGCTTTATCTCCTTGAGATTCATTACTGTATGTGCATTAATGAGTGAATAACTTCGGCGGCAATACGGTTTATTGTATTCTTTACAGTGTCGTCAATATCACCGGCTGCAAGCACATCTATCACTTCCTCTTTATAGTTTATGCGCAGTGTATCAAGGAAGCGGCTCTCGAACTCCTTTATGCGGTCGAGTGGTATATCGCGCATGAGGTTGTTGATTCCACAATAGAGCAATGCGACCTGCTCGCCCACAGGCATTGGAGAATATTGCGGTTGCACCAGCAGTTTGTTTGTTCTGCGGCCACTCTCAATAATCATCATTGTTACAGGGTCGACCTCGCTACCGAATTTAGCAAAGGCTTCGAGCTCGCGGAACTGTGCCTGGTCTATTTTAAGGGTACCGGCAACCTTTTTCATGGACTTTATCTGTGCCTTGCCACCTACACGGGATACCGATATGCCCACATTTACAGCCGGGCGGAACCCATTGTTGAAAAGGTCGCTCTCGAGGTATATCTGTCCGTCTGTAATGGAGATTACGTTTGTAGGAATATATGCCGACACGTCACCTGCCTGGGTTTCGATAATGGGGAGCGCTGTGAGTGAGCCACCACCCTTCACCTTACCTACAAGGCTTGGAGGAAGATCATTCATCTGACGGGCAACATCCTGCTGGTTTATGATTCGCGCGGCACGCTCCAACAGGCGGGAGTGAAGATAGAAGACATCGCCGGGATAGGCCTCGCGACCCGATGGGCGACGCAATATCAAAGAGACTTCGCGATAGGCGACAGCCTGCTTGGAGAGGTCGTCATAAACTACCAGCGCATGACGGCCGGTATCCCTGAAGTACTCGCCAATGGCAGCTCCTGCCATGGGAGCATAGTATTGCAGTGCTGCTGTGTCGGCTGCAGTTGCCGACACTACTACAGTATAGTCCATGGCACCATACTTTTGCAGCGTATTTACTACCGAGGCTACAGTTGAGCCTTTTTGACCAATTGCCACGTATATGCAGTAGACGGGGTTACCCGACTCGTAGGCAGCACGCTGGTTTATGATGGTATCAATGGCTATGGCTGTCTTGCCTGTCTGTCTGTCACCAATTATAAGCTCGCGCTGGCCACGACCAATGGGTATCATAGAGTCAATGGATTTGAGACCGGTCTGCAATGGCTCGGTCACAGGCTGACGGAACACAACACCGGGTGCTTTGCGGTCGAGCGGCATTTCGAACTTCTCGCCATTTATCTCACCTTTACCGTCGATAGGCTCACCAAGTGGTGTGATAACACGACCAAGCATACTGTCACAGACATCAATGGAGGCAATTTTACCTGTACGCTTTACAGTCATACCCTCCTTTATCTTGTCGGTTGCACCCAAAAGAATTGCACCTACATTATCCTCTTCAAGGTTCATTACAATGGCCTTTACACCATTGTCGAACTCGAGCAGTTCCTCCGATTCGGCATTGTACAAGCCATATATGCGCACTACACCATCGCTCACCTGCAGAACGGTGCCAACCTCCTCGTACTTGAGACTCTGGTCTACACTGCGGAGTTTCTCGAGCAATACGCTCGACACTTCACTGGGTTTAATACTCATCAGACAAGTTTTTTATTTTCTTCAACTATTTTTTTTCTAATGTTGTCGAGGCTTCGGGCAACGCTGGCATCGAGCCTGGTGGAATTGGCCTCGCATATAAATCCACCTATTATAGAACTATCGACATTGCACTGAAGTTCAACTTTATACTCTCCGCCATTGGACATGAGTCCAATAATCTTCTCTTTAAGCAAAGTATCGGCCTCGTGGGCAGTTGTCAGTTCAACGGCAAGAATCTTGTTCTGGGCACGATAAAGAGATATGTATCCATGAGCAATGAACATAAGCAGTTCCTCGCGCTCCTCGTCGACAACAAGAGTTGCAAAGCGCTCGAACACTGGGTTGTTCTCGACTGCCGAGCATATTATCTTCACTCGCTCCTTTTTGGGAAGCGAGGGAGCGCGCAACAGTACCGGCAGTTCCTTTATCTTCATAAGAGTATAGAGCAACTGCAACATATTCCTGTATATTGCCTCGCCAGCACCTTGCTCGCCTGCATAGGAGAGCAAGGCTCTTGCATAACGCATGGATATGGTTCCTACACTCATTTGTCGCTGTTATCTTTTATGGCTTCATCGACAAGGCTTCGGGCAAACTGCTGTGCGCTGTCGCCCGAAAGTTCGCGGCGCACAACCTTCTCGGCAATAGCCAAGGAGAGTTCGGCAACCTGATTGCGGATTTCGCGCATGGCCTGTTCCTTCTCGTGGGTTATGACACTGCGCGCCTCATCAAGGAGTTTCTCACTCTCGAGCTGCGCTTGCTTACGGGCTTCACCAATTATATTGTTGCGCATGGCTATGGCCTCGTTCAAAATTCTGGACTGCTCGTCCTGTGCCTTCCTGAGCAACTCATCGCCCTGCTGCTGAATGGTGCCAAGTTTCTCATTGGCCTCCTTGGCGTTGGCCAAAGCGTCGTCGATGAACTTCTTGCGCTCATCTATCATGGAAGTTATTGCGGGAAAGGCATACTTGTACAATACAAAGAATACCACACCGAATGCAACAAGCATCCAGAACAACAGTCCGGCTTCGGGAACAAGAAAAGACATTCCTGAACAGTTTTATACGAAAAGAACAAGAAAGCAGACTACCACAGCAAACATTGCAACACCCTCGATGAGAGCTGCTGCAAGCACCATACCCGAACGTATGTCACCGGCAGCCTCGGGCTGACGGGCAATGGATTCAAGAGCTGTAGAACCAATGCGGCCAATACCCCATGCTGCTGCAAAAACAGCCAAAGCTGCCGCAAATGCTGCACCCACTTTAGAAAGACTCGCTACCGCAGAAGCCTGTAATAGAATTGTCAAGAACATAATCGTTATTTTTTATTGGTTAATAATGTTTCAAAACTAATCAATGCTTGCCGGCATGGTGCTCGGGCTGTGCCAGACCAATAAAGACGGCCGACATCATTGTAAACACAAATGCCTGGATAAATGCCACAAGCAGTTCAAGAAAGTTCATGAATATTGTAAACAGCACCGAGACTACAGTCATTGTACTGCCAATATATTCATTTACAGCCATGGTTATAAAAATTATACATACAAAGGCCAGAATGACTGTGTGACCGGCCAGAATGTTTGCAAAAAGACGGACTGTCAGGGCAAACGGTTTTACAAACACACCAAACAGTTCAATCAGCGGCATCATTGGTACGGGGAACTTTAGCCACACTGGTACATCGGGCCAGAAAAGTTCCTTGTAATATTCCTTGTTGCCAAAGAAGTTGACAGCAACGAATGTACTCAGTGCCAATGCAAATGTAACGGCAATATTTCCTGTCACATTGGCTCCGCCCGGGAACAGTGGCACAAGCCCCATGAGGTTGCTGAAGAATATAAAGAAGAAGACTGTGAGCAGAAAAGGTGTAAAGCGCTTGTAGCTGCTGCCCACGTTAGGCTTTATGATATCGTCAATGACCATTGTTGTCAACATCTCCACTGCCCCTACAAAGCCACGCGGAGCAGCGTCATGAGGGTTGCGTCCTTTGTACCAACGCGCCACTGAAAGCATTATGACAATGAGCAGCAGTGCATTAACAAACACTGCAAAAACGGTTTTTGTTATGGAGATATCGAGCAACGGACGAACCTCGTTGCCAAAAACATCTATCTCTACCACTTTACCTTCGTTGTCGCCATGTGAGGCAAGATAGAAACCGTTGTGACCCGATGGCGAATGTAGTCTGGAGGATGAGAAGCACTCCCAACCGGTGCGCTTTGAATAGAGTATTACTGGCAGACTGATGGAAACATGCTTGTCGCCAATGGTGGTGATGTGCCACTCATAGGTATCCTTTACATGCTCGAATATTATTTTCTTGACATCGATACCACCCGACACAGAATCCCCGGCTGTGGATGAGGCCATAGCCGGCATACACAGCAACAGTAAGGATAGGAGTATTGGGAAGATACGTTTCATTGGTCAGCGTCTGAAGTTTCGTTTTATATACATGAAGTAGAGACTCTCAATCAACAGCGTACAGGAGTAGTAGAACATGAAGGCAACTGCAATTTCCCTGGCATGGGAACGGAGAGTGTAGGCAAGAAGCATTGCTAAGGCGAGCGAGACTATGATTCGGACACCCTTCAATATCATAAAGCTCCTTACCATTTCCCTTGGCTTGACATTCTTTCCAAAACATGGCAATGCAACTGAATACATGATTGCGAAAAACAATGGCAGAATCAAATGTGCATAGGTCGTATTCCCGGGAAAGATGTACCGCAGGCCAATATCGGCGACAAAAGCCATAAGGGCCATTATCGCAAACATCAATATGATTTTAGTTCGTGTTTTCATATATAATCAAAATCTATGCAGGTTCAACACATGCTGTCACTACATTATCCTTTACATCGGCAAACCCACCAAGGATTGCAAGTGAGCCGGCTACACCATTGGCTTTCCACTCTACTAAACCACCCGACAAGGACGAAATAAGGGGAGCATGGTTATGCAACACCACAAAAGGCGCCTTTTCGCCGGGCAACATGACACGGGATACAGTCCCGTTGAAAAGAGTCTTTTCGGGTGTCATTACCACCAATGTAAAATCCTTCTCACTCATATCCGGTTCAGTTTACCTGTTTCAACATGGCCTCGCCCTTGGCTATGGCCTCTTCTATTGTTCCTACATTAAGGAAAGCCTGCTCGGGTAGATAATCGACTTCACCGTCGAGAATCATGTCGAAGCCACGTATTGTATCCTCAATGGAGACTGTAACTCCTTTTATACCGGTGAACTGTTCGGCAACAGTAAAGGGTTGCGACAGAAAGCGCTGCACACGGCGTGCGCGGTTTACGGTCACACGGTCTTCGTCCGAGAGTTCCTCCATACCAAGGATTGAGATGATATCCTGCAGTTCCTTGTTACGTTGCAGAATGTGCTTTACACGTTGCGCAGTATTGTAATGCTCCTCGCCGACAACGTTCACATCAAGAATACGCGATGTTGAATCGAGCGGGTCTACAGCCGGGTAAATTCCAAGCTCGGCTATCTTGCGGCTTAGCACTGTTGTTGCGTCGAGATGGGTAAAAGTTGTTGCAGGAGCAGGGTCGGTAAGGTCATCGGCAGGGACATACACGGCCTGAACAGATGTGATTGAACCGTTTACAGTAGATGCAATACGTTCCTGCATTGCACCCATCTCACTGGCCAATGTGGGCTGATAACCTACTGAGCCCGGCATGCGTCCAAGCAGTGCAGAAACCTCGGAACCAGCCTGGGTAAAACGGAAGATGTTGTCGATAAAGAATAGTATATCGTTCTTCTTGCCCTCCTTGATACCGGCATCGCGGAATGATTCGGCAACTGTCAACCCCGAAAGAGCGACAGAAGCACGTGCGCCGGGTGGTTCGTTCATCTGACCATAGACCAATGTTGCCTGCGATTTTGCAACCTCGTTGTAATCAATTTTGGAGAGGTTCCACTCGCCATGCTCCATGCCGGCCTTGAACTCATCGCCATAACATATTACGTTCGACTCAATCATCTCGCGTAGAAGGTCATTACCCTCACGGGTGCGCTCGCCTACACCGGCAAATACAGAAAAACCGTCGTGTCCTTTGGCAATATTGTTTATAAGCTCCATTATGAGCACAGTCTTTCCAACACCTGCACCACCGAACAGTCCAATCTTACCACCCTTGCAATATGGTTCCAGCAAATCTATTACCTTTATTCCGGTATAGAGGACTTCCTGAACGGTTGAAAGTTCCTCGAACTTTGGCGGTTCACGATGAATGGGATAGGCACCAGATTTGTCGAGCGGACTGAGACTGTCGATTGGTTCACCAACCACATTCATCATTCGCCCTTTTATCTGCTCACCTACAGGCATGGTGATTGGCATTCCTGTTGCAACAACCTCCATACCGCGAGAAAGACCGGCTGTGCGATCCATCGCCACAGTGCGCACCGTATCCTCTCCAATGTGCTGCTGTACCTCGAGGATGAGTTCGCGCTCACCAGGCAGTGTAACCGACAAGGCCTCGTGAATAGAGGGAAGGATATCCCTTTCATCGGTTACCGGAGTAAAATGCACGTCAACAACAGCGCCTATTACCTGAACAATGCGACCTTTATTTCTTGTCATAACAAACTCTTTACATTCATATAATTCACTGCTGATACAAAACTCCTATTTTATAATAAACAAAACAGAAAAAAGTTCTGGCGCAGTTTTGCAAAGATAGTATAAATTGCCAATAATCCTAATGTTAGCTCTTCAAATTCAAAAGAAATAGAGATTAAATGACCACCATAGATACATAAATGAATCCGAAGAGCTACCACTCTTCGGATTCATTTATGTATCTATGAGCTACCGTATTCTATCAACTCAATGTCTCAATGCGGTTGACAACACGGAATATTGCACATATATCACTCTTTTTGATGGGGAACGATGGGAAATTGGGAGATACGCACCATATGAGTTCGGCATTATGATCGTCATAATAGCAACGTTTTATCATGCGTGTATCGTTGGTCACAACCATGTATATGCCACCATGTACTATATTCTCGCCTGGAGCAAGTTTCCTCACACCAATGATATCACCAGGGTTGATTTCCGGTTCCATGGATGTTCCCGATACAGGGAAAAAGAAATCGGCATTCTTAGACGGCAAAGAGATATAACTGCCCGGAGTCTCCCTTGCAGGGTCAAAAGCATCGCGCAAACCGGCACTTACAGGAAGATCGGAATAGAACGGAACTGCATACTCGGCTGTCACACGGTCATCTTCCCTGTACATTTCGCCTTCACCGGCAACAAGCCATTGGGGAGAAATTTCGGGGAAACAGTCAATAATTGCATATACAAGCTCCATTGTCACATTACCCCCTTCGTTCACCTGGCGGTTGAGTGTACGCTGCGGCATACCAAGCACTCCGCTTGCCCTGTTCACATTAAGACCTTTCTCCTTGAGAACGGCTACTACTCTCTCCTTTATATTACGGAATTTCATACGTTTACTATTTTATAAAAAAACAACATTATCAAGACTTATTCCAAATAGCAAAAAATAGCTAATTCAACAGCTCGTTTTACATTTTTTGCAACTATATTTGCAGCCATAAATGGCTATTTCTTCTTTTTTTTCACCGCTTGATAGAGATTTACCATTTAAAAGGCAGCAAAAACCGTTTGTTTTGACAAACATAATACAAAATAAACAAAGAGAAAAATTTTTATTTACTATTTATCATGAAAAGCAGCGTTATTAGGAAATGTATAAATCTGTACCAGATTCTTGCAGAAGAGTGTATGGAGATATTGGAACATCTTTGGTATTGCTTAAAGGGTAAAAGGAACTATAAAAGCAATCTCATTGAACAATATTCCATAAAACCGGAATTCTTGGAGAAAGAATATGTAAAGATATTCCTTAGAGAAAGGGAGAACATAATATCCCGGAACAGATACAGGATGACGGTCAAGGAGGAAAAGGAGACCGGCAATAGTGATAGTGACAGCGACAATGTAATAGGACATGTCAGACTGTTCTGCAAAAGGCGGTTCATACACCAGGCAACATTGGTTATAAAACCTGATACAGAGAGGCACACAGGACTGGTTTACTGGAAATTTGATTAATTACTGAACTTATATATAAAATATCATGAATGCAATAAATCTTATAACAATACAGATTATCGGGCTTATTACCATGATTGGAACAGCCGAGGGGCTTTTCACTAGTACTATTTCAACTATACTGTTTGCATTAGCTTTCGCAACCTTTGCACAATGCAGTATATATATTGGCAAGAACAAGAAATGGCTCATAAAGGAGGAGAGCGAACAACTACCATAAAAAAATCAAACCAAGTGGGCGGCCCATTTTGCTTTTGGGCCGCCCACTATTGTAATGAGGTTGAATAAAATGGACTTTTGAGGAGTAGCACAACAACAAAATAGCCTTTTTACTCATCCTATACACATATTAGCGCAATCTGTTGTTCCATGCCAACGAGAGTTCAAGTTCTACACCGGTAATGCAGCTATCGGCACCAATAGAACCCAACAATGCAAGCACGAAGTATTTGTATGACTGGGTGGGAAAATATGGAAAGACAACATCATTGCACTCTTTTAATTTCTCGCATCCCGAAACAAGTTTGAAGTTCACACCATCGTTACTGCACAGAAGGTAACAGCCCAGAAAGGGATGATTACCGGAACTGACGGCAGATACATAGGCGTGAAGCATTAATTGCATAATCCTTTTGGGCAGTTTTGTTCCCCACAACATGGGACGGGTAAATAACAGTACATTGTTATCACCACTCATGGCTTCACTGAATGCCAGGATTCGCGTTGCTGCACCTGCACTGACAAAGCATTGTGGATTAGGGTAGGAATTTATTGCTCCCGAAATTGTACCCGAAACCTTACTCCACGCGTTGTTGACAATGGAATAGACATAAGAGAACTTCTTTTTTCCATTAAAGAACAGAATCTCGCCGGTATGAGGTAAATACAAGGTGGTTGCACCTTGCATATACTCCATAAAACTTACATCTGCAACAACACCTCCACCCGGAAAGATGATTGCGGCCATATTGCTGAGCGAAGGGTTTGAAGCAACTATATTCACTGCATTGTCGTTGTCAATAACAGAAGATATATGCTTGAGCCGGCTTCCCGAAAGCAGCATTACACCTTTGCTGCCAAGAAATACCACACCAGAATCTATTCCACATAGCGCAGATGGATTGGTACAGACTTCACGCGAGACCGGATATGAGGCTGAATAGGCAACAGTTCCAGTAGGTTCCACAGCCATTGCCCAAATACCGTTTTCGCAAAACAGATATAATGGATGTTCACCAAACTGACCTTGTGAAAGAGCTACGGTATTGCTTATCATTGCCAACACTCTACCCTGCGACGGAGATAAGGTTGATTTTGGAGAAAAAAGAAACGGATTGTCGACAAGTGAAACTTTTACAATATCGGGACGGTATTCACTGTCACACTCCTCGGCCAGAGTAAACCCGTCTTCAACCTCTTCCCAAGTAGAATCGAGCGGAATATTGTTTATATCCTTGAACGAAGTATCGGAGACACCATATTCTATTGTAAAAACAATCTTATCGCCATCGGCCACATTACGCGGAACAGCAAAAACCCTTAACGAAGAATACTTTTCGGGTGGAAATTTCCGGTCGTTGTATGTCCAACTACCAAGAGTAGACGAATATACAACCTCGTGTACCCCAACAACACTTGAGAATATCTCAAGTACAGTATCCGGATCAACATATTCAGCCGAGCCGCCATTCTTGAAATGTGATTCCACAGCCACTATGTGACCTGAATACCATTTATGCAGATAGTGAGCAGAGTTGTTGACCTCATGGGCTTTCAATGGAAACGCTTTCATTATACGGCAATCGCCGATATTGGCTAGCACGATAATTTCATAGGCACGGGAATCGGGATATGAGAGAAGAGGCGGCAACTCAAAAAGATTATTCTTGTAGCCAAGTTCCACACTACCGTAATCCTTGGTCACCGCAATTGTCGAATTCCGTGTTCTTATTTTTGTCTGTACAGTTATACCGGCAACTTGCCTGTACTCCCCTTGCAAGGGTTTCAGGAACGATGGATCATACCCTTTGAAAAAGAGTTCCTTGACATCGCCTATATGCAAACGGTTGTTCAATGTATAGGTACAACCTGCTACCTGCGAATTCAATGTATAAGGAACCTCGGAATTCGCAAGTGAGGGCTGAAGAACAAGATTTACAGGAGAAACATCTTCTGTACGGCTAAGACAATTACCATAAATGTCAAATTCAGCTATCTTGTAATATGACGAGGCGCTTGATATATCGTTCCACAGTTCATTGAGTTCTTTATCCACATAGGTCTCCACCATAGCATTAATACGTGTATTATTGTCACCACCGTGAAGATTGACAGTTATGGCGTCGGGCTTTTTTCCCATTATGGAAACTGTTGAAAAAAGGTCTATGCCCACCACAATACCTTCCCAATTTTCCAGTTTGAGGTTGGAGAACGAAAAATCGGGTCTGAAGCCAAGTACCTTGACCCTGTAGGGAGCAGCTTCGGCAGCATTACCCACACATTCCGAAACAAGATTTGAGGAATCGCGTGCCACATAATCAACAACATTCTCATCACTTACATAAACGACGTGGGAACAATATATGTAGGAACCATCGAAAAGCCTCAACGCAAAACAGAAAAGAGCTCTGTCGATATAATACCCTTTCTTGTTCAGGTATGATATCGCCTCGTCAATGTAACCTTTTTCATTAAAGCGCCACGAACTTTCGAGATTTGAAGCCAACGTATCTGACGTAAACGAGGCTGTGGATGTCAGTTCGTGCAATTTTGATGAAACCGAAATATCAAGGGAAGGTATCTGGGGCAGATTTCCCAACCATTTGTATGTTCCGCTATTGAAAATAGCATACCTTAACCCCAAGAGAGTGTTGAACACCACAAGATAACCTATCAGTTCAATACCTTTTACTCCCGAAAGTTCATCAAATAAAAGCGGCTCACCGGACTCAATGGTCAAACGGTTCCACGAACTGTTATAGAAATGTACTTTACCATTATCACGGCACACACATATGTAGCACTCGGCCATCGGGTGCCAGAAAACATGCGAATAATCCTGTTGCAACACCTTTTGCTCTATAGGTCGTGGAACCGGACACAGCGAACCGTTGGAAAAGCGCAGATTGACCAGTTCAAGAGACTCGCCGGTATGCGAAAGCAGGTTATCACTGCCCGCACTCATACCTTTAAAAGAAAAATTTTTATGCATACTGATAATTTCAAAGATTAATTACTGGACAGCAAATTACGGACAATAGTTATAATGCGGCCAATCCAACCCGATTTCCAAAAGAGAAACAGTGCAAGAAGCAGTACCCACCATTGGAAAACGGAATCATCATCACCCTGCAATGTCACGACTTTTTCGCTGTAGATTGTATCACAGACAGCCACCGTATCGCGCAGGAACATTTCCTTATAGACGGTACGGTATTTGGTATAGAATACAGTGTCGGACTTTTCTTTTATGAATATACTGTCGCGTATGAAGACACTGTCGACACGCATGCTCTCGACCCTGCTGGCGGATATGCTGTTGCCGATGACACTCTCTTTTGGCACAGAGCAACCTGTCAGCAGCAACAGCATGACACTAAACAGAAGTTTTTCTGAATTTTTCATAATCGGAATACCCCTTTAAACAACCACCTTTTTCAACAATACGAAGACTCATTATGTAATAAAGAAAATCAAGGACGCGAAAAAGAGTGCTTTTTTCGTCGGTAATCATTCTTGCATTACGCAAAATGTTTGTACCATAAAAGTATATTGCGACGTAAATCATAAACGAGACACAATATACGGCTGCCGATTCCTCGCCTTTAAGATGCCCCAATAAGAAAATGGAGGTTACCATAACAAAATATATGGTTGCATCGCGAAAAAAACAGAAGGCTTTTCTAAAACTCCATCTATGGTGATTGCAGATATCGGCAAGCAAGCCAAGAAGAAAGTTTACACTGAAAAGCAATACAAGACCAAACATATCGTTCCTTATAGGGAAAAGCAGACCTGCAATATTGGCAAAAACCGTAGCAACAAGCAACTTCATTCCTTCCATAACATCAAGATTCAAGATATTTGACCAGAAGCAGTTCGCTACGCGAAGAGAACCTCATGTGTTGCCCAGGGAGGTTATGCCCAAGTGTAACTTCACACTTGGAACTTTCAAGTCCAAAATCTTCGTGTTTGATATACTCTTCCTCGCCATCGATACTTACAAGAACATTTACGGGATACGGACCTTTCTTGTGGTCACGCACTCTCATGTCACCACCTTTGCATATAATGGGATCTGTTACCCAATAATCGCTGTCTTTTGTAAATTCTATATTATGAACTGCCATAAATTACCTCCTTTCATTACTTTTAGCATTACACAAAGCTGCAGCCAACGACATGAAAGAGTTTGCCGCGTCGTAACGCTCGAACATATTGTACAGGAGAGCTGCGCACTCATAGGCAACTGCATTTGCCATTGGAGTGGAAGAATTAAGCGAGACGTCTCCAGCTGCAAAACAAGCTTCATAGATAAAACTCTTTACCTTTGCCGGAGCTGCGGGTAACGGACACAACAGCAGCACACGCTCGCCAACCGCATTTACACTCTCGATACAAACCGGTTTACAACAACCGGCACGTGTATATTCGTTGCATTGTCTTGCTGCCTCCGAAGAAGAGATGTCGACAAAACGCGCCGGTCTCCTCCACCCCTCAAGCTGCACAACCACAGGCCCAACGTAATCGTTGGGCAGTGGCATGCTTCCGGTACCATCTCCATTATCCGTAATGCCAATTACTGCAGGAGACAAGATTTTGACATTGACAGCCTCGGTCGTTGAACTTTTCATTTTCTGCACCAAAGAAACGGCCTGAGGCAATAATGCAACAATACAGTCATCCAATGAGCGATAATCTGCAGTGACAACGCTTACAGCGGCATCACTCTCGGCTTCGTTGACCAAGCGACGTACTTTTTTTACAAGTTCAGCGGTAGTTATCATAGCCAGTTAGGAAATGAGACACCTTTCTCTTCGGCTACAGCCTTGATGGCACTCTTGTTCTGCAAATCGGACAATGCACAATTATATGGAGCATTCATAAGCAATGCACGGGCCTGCTGCATATTTGTTACAGAGACATGTACATCCTTGGAAGTTCCATTGCTTTCGACATTTGTGGCATTGGCTTCATTAATAATCTCGACACGGCCTCTTTTGATTTCTCCGTTCCTGAAAGCATCGCTGTTCTCTATCGCATTCTGAAAAAGCGGGTTCACTGTAGTGTATTGCGCTGGAGATATTCCGGTAGAGTTTATTGAACCACCTGTAAACTCAATTCTTACAAGAGCCTTGCCTATGCGGAAATAGCTGTTACGCTCTATTTGACCATGAATTTCGTATGTAATATTTTTTTTCATAACAATAAATAATTGACAAGAAAATAAAGGGTGCTTGCTTCTTATGCTCTATTCCAGACAATCCTATCATTGGGGCAATACAGCAAGCACCCACAAGTATTATTATAATCAAACAAGAATCTCTCCGGTATACTCTACCCAGGTTGTTCCGTTATAGGTTACAACAGTACCGGCACTGAACCACAGTTTTGTTTCACCATTCACTGTACGGTTAACATCGGCAGAGAGAATCACCACGTCGTTGAGGTTGGGTTCTTCGGGGAGCGAAGCTGCACTTGTAACCTTTGAGGTACCAGGAACATCACTCTCGGCCGCAGCACCGTTCACCCAAATGTGGGAATAACCTTTAAGACACAGACAGTCAATTGTCATGACAACCTCGCGCTTTGCCTCTTCACCGTCCACGTTCTCGGTCTTTGCGTCCTCGTTCTTCATATAGTAGCGCACAAGACCGTTCTCATCAATGAGACCACCGCAGTTGGCATAACCAAGAGCATCGAGTGTAGGATCGTGAATGAGTTCGATATCACCGAACACTGTATGTATTTTTGTACACTCGATACCAAATACATTACTGCTCATTACATTGATATTCTTGTGAAGTGTAAGGTCTATCTTCTGTATATCGTTCAACAGTTGCTTGCCAAGCAGCCATATTGCTTTTTTTGTACAGTTAAAGCCGGTAAACTTAACCATAGAAAGATTGATAAGATCGGCAAATGTAATTTTCGATGACAGGTCGTACTGACGCTTGAACTGCCAACGGATACCCTTTGAGAAGTAATCCCACTGGTAACCCATTGCATTATCCATTGCCTGCACCTTGAATTTACCGGGCTGACCAACCCAAGCTGTACGACAGCTCTCTAGACGGAACTGGCGAAGCACCGCTTCGGCAATCTGCGATTCACTGAACTGTATACGTTTTTTCTGTGCTGCAAAATAGTCACTTACAATGCTGTTGCAAAGCTGCTTCTGCAGATACATTCTCTCGGGAACAGGAACAATTGTAGATGGAGCAATGAACTTCTGTGTCTCATAGGCTGCCGATGAGAGAAGAATAACCTCGGTTCCAGCAGGAATTGTAGGTACATAGCAATAGTCATCTGTAGGGTTTGTCTTTGGGCCATTTACAGCCATTGCGATAGGAGCCTCTGTTGTACTATTCCTGCCAACAAAGAAAAGCATAAGGTCAACACCTGGAAGTTCTACCTGTCCTGTAGGGTCGTAACCGTTTACACCTTTACATATAGCGGTATAGTACTCCTGGAATATTTTCCTTTCACCAGTTGTTGAGAAAGGGATTTCGGCACGGCTTGCACCCTTACCGGTATACTCCTCATTGGTATAAGCCTTGGAACGTTTGTCATCTATGAGATAGTGATCGACCTCAAATGAATTTACTCGTACCTGACGACGGATCTTGCGTTTGATTGTATCAATGACACTCTCGTCGCTGGCAATCCCGATAATCTGTTCATCAACGTCAGCATCGATGAAATCACTGCCCAAGTCACCTGCAGCCGAAACTGTTGTAGCCTCACCCGCACCCTGGGTTGGCAGACCGGCAACACCACTTGAGGCTTTTGCAGGAGTCATAGGTACCACATTCACGCCGGCAAGCATGGCACCCAACACAGAGTCACCCCAGGCATAGCATGCAACAGCAGCCAAAGAGACAATTACAAAAAGAGGGTTTTCCCTCAAAAAAGAAATGATTTTCTTCATAAGATAAAAATTAAAAGTTAATGATATTGGTTATTTTATGCTTTTAAAGCCTTTTCGATTAGCGAATTACGTTTGATTCTCTTGTCTACTACAGGTGCTGCACTGCTCATTCCCTTTGGAAGTCCATCGCCGAAATCTTCCTTCATTCGCATGATATTTGTATTTCTACCTTTTACATCACCTGCTGCAAAAGCATCCTCGACATCCTTTTCGTATGTTATTGCATGATCAAGAAGAGTACATACCTCGGATGAATAGCGTCCTGCAAGAACCGGGAATATCAATTTTTCCCATACATCACTCATGAAGTCTGAAGGATCATATCCTTTCTGTACACAGAACTGCTCAATGACAGGAATGCTCTCGGCAAGATTCTCCTCATACTCCCTACGGTCATTTGCAAGATTGGCAACCTCTTCTCTTCGTTCCTCATCGGCAAGCATAATCTCATCAAACTCGGGACTGTTCTCATCCACCTCCATCACAGAACGCCCAAAGTAACGCGCCACGGCGCTGTGAGCATTGCGTTTACCCTCAATCATATCGGCAAGCAACTGAGCCATACGAGGATCGCGTTGCATAGCTCCCGCCAGACGTGCATTCTGCTCCTTATTGACACGTAAGTGCTGCAACAGCAGATCCTGAGCCAGACTGTCGGATAGTTCAAACTCCTCACCGAAAATCTCTTTAAGTCCAGTCTCCAATTTAAAATAAGGATTATGCACTGTCTGTTGCTCATCAACAGGCTGTAGTGCCCCCACTCTGTCTACTGGTGTTTCAACCGGCAGACTACTGTTAGTTTTTTTCAAAATCTCTTCCATAGTCGTTTTATTTGTTTCGTCGGCAAAGAAACTACCAAAACCACCGCACAAGGTTGCTGAAATACCACTTACGGAAACAAACAGAAAAGATTGTATACAAACAGGAAGCAAAAACACACTATAACACCTTGCGACACAACATCATACCTGCCGTTGAAAAATATTATAGTAAAACAGCAACCTATTTAGCCTTTTTTGACTATATTTTTGTAGAAAAAAAGCAGATGAAAACAAATAATGAAAACTCTATCAGAGACATGAGAAAGAAGGATGTAATTGAATCCTTCTTCAAATCATTGAAGGAGGTAAGGAAATCAAGACCTTTCGCTACACAAAACGAGATTATCCAACATGCAATGAAAGGAGAAGCACCACGTTTCTATGTCACTTTTGAAAATGCACGGCGCTTTGTATCAATGCTGATGAGAAAGAAGAAACTTCCTATAATAAACGAAAACAAGTTGGCAATGTACAAAGAGATATACAAGCGGTATATTGAACGTGTAAAGGATTGCAGCAGGAGATACAAATACCTTATTCTTGAAACGATAATAGAAGAGCCTGCGCCTTCGTTCTATCTGGACCATGAGACATTCCGCGACATAGTATATCGCACAATACGCAAAAGACAACTATCACAATATACATGAAAACAAAAAAGAGAATAATATGAAAGAGATTACCATAACAATAAACGAGAATGATATTCTGAGCAGATTATATAGCGAAAGTGGTTACGCAGCATACTCACGAGAGTCAATGGGTGAGAAGGGAATGCTTTGTGACACCGTTACTGTTACAGAAGACAACTACCCTATCATTAAAGAATACATAAAACTGGGACTCTACGATGTAGTAGCATTGATAAGCCACCATCTCTCACCATGCAGTATTGAGCAGAATGGCAAAAACCCTATCACCAACAACTATGAATACCTTTTTAAACTCAATTACCCGACAAATTATCCCCAGCATAACACAACTATTATAAAAGAAAGGACAATTGGTTATACCATTGCGAGAGTATTACAAGAGTG